>JANMIS010000022.1:0-1697 GCA_031375925.1 Synechococcales cyanobacterium OTE_70_concoct_197_sub | reverse complement strand
AGATTTCATTGAGGCGATGGACGAGTTGCTGCGGGGAAAGTCGGCTGGACAAGTCGGTGAATCCCACAATATCTGCAAATAAAACTGTCGCTTCAGCAAAGCCATCGGCGATCGGTTCAGAACTCAGTTTTAGTCGATCGACAATGGGGGAGGGCAAAATATTGAGTAGGAGTTTCTCACTCTTGCCTTGTTCAATTTGAACTTGGGACAGCGCTTGGGATAGTGCTTTGAGACTCGATCGGAGTCGTTTCACTACAGGTCGAAAAATGAATAGTCCTTCAAGAAGTAACAGGAGTAAAGTTCCCCCTAGTAGCATTGCTTCGAGAGTCTTTAATTGCGAAACATTCGTCTTTACTTTTTGGCTATACCACTGGATCATTTCATCCGTAATTCGGCTAAATTCACGTTCTGCTAAGATCATTTTTGGGGTGCGGACTCGATTTTGCAGACGATCGCGCATTGACCCTCTCAGTGTTGGATTAGCAGGCTGATCGAGAATGCTCTGGGCGGTGTCGAGGATTTCTTTGGACGAGGGTTCAAGTTGAGTAAAGAGCCGATCGAGTTCGGGCATTTCCTCTGAACTGACCATGGCCATCATATTGTTTCGTAATATGCCGCGTGAATCTCTCCACTGTTTCATTTGGTCTGTGATTGACTGTCGTTCTTCGGTTGAGAGTGATGGATTGGGTGAGAGCGCGACACTGAGAACTTCTTTGAGTAAGCGTTGACAGATGGTTTGACGTTCTTGGGCGATACGAATAATTTGGAGATCACTTTCTTGACGAGCGAGTTGCCGCTGAATCAAAAACTGCCCACCGATCGCCATTAATGCGACGGCTCCCAGGGAAGCTAGGTAGCGGCGGGTGATCGATCGGGTGATTCCTGTTGAAGAATTCGGATCCGTCATTTTGATTGACCTTAAAGCAAGGATATAGCGTGTCTATCTTCTGTCGCATTCTTTGAGAAAACGATCTCATCGTTGCTCTACATGTTATCTAAGCGCGATTCAGGAAAATCGTGCTCTTCCGAAAGAGGCATCTGTCACAATTCTGAGAAGAAGCTGAGTTTTAAATAAGAATTCTCCAATCATAAACTCAGTCATTGTTTAGGTTTGACTCACGGTGATTTCAGGGGACGCGGTAATACTAATAATTGTAGACCAAACATTTTGAAGGAATGACCTCATGAACTGGAAAGCACTTGTCGCGATCGCAGGCTTAACCTTAGCCTTGAATGCTTGCTCAACCACCCCCGCTCCACAAGCCTCGCCTGCGGGTGATGCGATGAAAGGCGACGCAATGAAGGGCGACGCGATGAAAAAAGATGGCGATGCGATGAAGGGCGATGCGATGAAAAAAGATGGCGACGCAATGAAAGGCGACGCGATGAAGAAAGACGGTGATGCCATGAAAGGCGACGCGATGAAGGGCGACGCGATGAAAAAAGATGGCGATGCCATGAAAAGATAGAGATGAACCCCTTATGCATCACTTGACTCGACGACGCAACCTACTCGCTTATCTGGGATTAGGACTGACCGGAACGATGATCGCAACTGCCCTAAAAGGTTGCACCCGACCGTTGGCAAAGCCTGCCGGAACGGGAATCGCCAGCCGTTCGCCCGATCCAACTTTAGCGACGCCTCTCCGAGAGGAGAATCTCGCCCGCAATGGTAAACCCCTGCCTGAATTCACTGG
>JANMIS010001087.1:0-4611 GCA_031375925.1 Synechococcales cyanobacterium OTE_70_concoct_197_sub | reverse complement strand
CTCCATTGGTTCCCAGGGCTTCCCCGCCAATGTCTTCGTCGAACCCGAACCCGGCGGCTTGCTTTATCTCAACAATCGCCCCTATCGCGGCAAACTCCTTCTATCTTCCGATGGTGCCACTGTTCATGCCGTAAATTACATTAACCTTCGCCACTATTTATATAGCGTCGTCGCCAGTGAAGTCTCACCAAGCTGGAGTCCAGAAGCCATTAAAGCTCAAGCCGTGGCCGCCCGCTCCTACGCCCTCACTTATTATTTCAAGCCTGCAAATTCTCGCTATCACATCGGCAGTGACGAATACTTCCAGGTCTATAGCGGCACCCAAAAAGAAGACGATCGGAGCAACCAGGCCGTAGACCTCACCTCTGGAGAATACGTCAGCTACAAAGGCGGTGTCGTAGAATCCCTTTATGCGGCCTCAGATGATATTGTGGCTGAGGCTTTCGCGGGGAAAGGCATGAGTCAACTCGGGGCCAAAAGTCTCGCAGAAAAAGGCTACAAATATGACCAAATTCTTGCCAATTATTATCCGACCACCAAAGTCGGAAAAATCGCTAAAGATTATTAGATGTTTTTAAGACATATATCTTTGGCGATTTTAAGGCATAATCTTTGGCAATTGGATTAATTCAACCTGAACAAGGGACGACGTTTAAGAATGATGCTTCTTTGGCTCCTGCTGACGATCGGTGGACTGCTGGCACTAGCAGCGATCGGACTAGACCTACAATATCGTCGTCGTCTTGGAAACGCCTTAGAACTCACCGACGGAAAGTGGGACATCAATCCCATTAGTCCAGCCCATTGTCAGATTGTCGGCAAGATGGAGTTTATCAATCGAACTCAAAGGCTCGACATTATGGTCCCGGAACTGCGCCTCGAAGTTCAGCTTCTCTCGAAATCTTCCACAAGAGAAATTATTCGCCGTAGCCGTGTGATCAACCACTTTGACGACTTTGATCAGCGCGATGATGAATATTGGGAGAGCGATATCATTGACTACGGCAAGCGTGAAGGGATTGAAATCCGGGTTGACCTTGAAGGCGAAGCGGTCAATGCTCTGCAAGTGGCTTGGATCAGGGTTCTCTACACAACCTATGGTCCCGGAGGCCAGACCCCTTGCGTCAAGCATGTTATCGTCCCCTTGAGATTTCCATCCATTGAGGAATCAAAGCGCTGGCGTCCTGCCGAAAACTCCGATATTCTCCCCATCAAAACCCACCTACTGACCAACCTGGATGATCCCGTCGAAGTCGTGAAGCAGTATGTCTTGCCCCATGCACAGAAGGGCGATGTCGTGACGATCGGTGAATCCCCCCTTGCTATTATCCAGGGCCGTTTCCGACACCACATGGACCTCAAGCCCGGTTGGCTTGCTAGACGCTTGTGCTACATGTTTCTGTCTACTTCTAGCCTGGCGACCGCAGGTGGACTGCAAGCTTTGATTGATTTGGTCGGTGCGCCTCGGGTCTTTTTATCCTTTTTGGGAAGCATCCCGTTTAAGATTTTGCCTTATTCTCTCTCTCGCAAACTTAACGTCGATGGCATGTTCTATCGTTTGGCAGGCGAGCAAGCCAATCTTGTGGATGATGTAACGGGGACTATTCCGCCTTACGATCAGTTTGTCGTATTAGGGCCTCATAATCCGCAAGCAGTCTGCGATCGGATTCAAAAAGAAACCGGACTTTCAGCGGCAATCGTAGACGTAAATGATTTACGCCGCGTTAAGATATTGGCAGCGACGGCAGATATTCCTCGAAACTTCCTTGAGCAAGCGCTTATTACCAATCCTGCTGGGAACGCTAATGAGCAGACCCCTGTGGTCCTCATTCGCCCCTCGGCCTAGGGAATACCGATCGCTCGAACACACCGCCTTCACCCCATCGGACATCCACAATGCAAACCGCCCGTCCAACCTCTCACGTCCAGATTCGTTCCCTGCAATATCGGGATCTGGAGGTGTTTGGGCGTCTGGAGAACTCCGCTGAAGAAGTGCCGATCGCTGCATCTATGGTCCGAGAGCAGGCTGTTGATGTTAGCCGATGGTATGGACTGCTGAACATGCTTCGCTGGTTCCCAAATCCTCTCCGCCATGCCCTGTCTGTGCAGGTAGCCGAAGCAGGGGCTAAAGTCTGCGGCGTAATTAAGACCTCACCTTTTAACTGTGCTGGGACGACTTGGCGGGTCGATCGTTTAGCCGCCGAATCCACCGTCGTCACCACAGGCGACGAAAAAACGACGACTCTCCTCACCGCAATGGATTTGGGATCGCTGCTACTGCGAAACAGTTTTGAAACCATCTTGCAGGCGAGAACTTGGATCCTAGAACTAGACGTCAGCGACGAGACCCGTCTGCCCCTTTACCGTCACAACGGTTTTCAACCCGTCGCTCAGATGACCTATTGGTCCATTGCCCCCGAACAGCTTGAAGAAATCGCTGAACGTGAACCGGACCTGCCCAACCTACTGCCCGTCAGCAACGCCGATGCCCATCTTCTCTATCAACTCGACAACATGGCCATGCCGCCCCTTGTGCGCCAGGTTTTCGATCGTCATCCCCAAGACTTTAAGGTCAGTCTGTTTGGCTCTTTAGTCCAACTGATGACCCAATGGATGACCCAGACGGAAATGGTCAGTGGTTACGTATTTGAGCCGCAGCGTAAGGTCGCGGTTGCCCATTTCCAGGTCAAACTCAGCCGTGATGGCTCCCAGCCCCATAGCGCCCAACTTGCTGTGCATCCTGCTTACACTTGGCTCTATCCAGAGGTTATGGCTCAAGTCGCGCGGATTACGTCTGAATTTCCCCGTCAGTCTTTGCAGATTCTTTCTGCTGATTATCATCCCGAGCGCGAAGCTTATCTGGAGCGCGTTGGAGCGACGCGCATTGCCCACACTTTGATGATGTCCCGATCGGTCTGGCACAAATTGCGAGAAACACGCTCGATGCCAAGCCTGGAAGGAATTCCCCTTGGCGATGTAATCCCTGGATTTCAGCCCTCTCGCAAACCCGTTCCTGGGCGAATTTTGCTTGATCCTCGCAGCGATAAGTTCCGCATTCGTCATAGCTCAGTTCGAAATCATCCCAATGCGGTCAAGATAGAAGCGCCCAACAAAGACCAATTTCCTCAAGATCCCGACCCCTGTTGCTAATCGCCGAGAAACCCTAGACTATGCCTCAAGAGATTGCCGCCCTCGGACTTGATATCGGCAAAAAGCGCATTGGCGTGGCAGGCTGTGTTGGCTTAGGGCTAACGGCCATGGGGCTTGTCACGGTTGAGCGCCGCTCCATTGACTACGTAATCGACCAATTGCGCCCGATCGTCCGCGATCGGCGAATCACGCTACTCGTTGTCGGTTTTCCGTTCAATATGGATGGGACCATTGGCCCTCAAGCTAAGCAGACTCTGCGAGTGACCGACATTCTATCAAGGGCGCTTGTGTTGCCTGTGGAATATGTCGATGAGCGCTTGAGTAGCCTAGAAGCAGAAGAACTCATCAAAGCCGAGAACCTCTCGCCCTCACAAAATAAGGGCCTAATCGATCGCAAAGCCGCAGCCATTATCCTTCAGCGCTGGTTAGCGGGAAGCGATCGAGTGGATGTGAGTCGATTGTTTTTAGAAGATATCCCAAAGACAAACGCGCAGCAGAGTCCAAACTAAGGGATACTATTCTGGAGAAAAGCGCTGCTAGAAAACCTTTTGGGGCAGTCGTTGTATCATTGAAATAGGATAGGAAGATCCCCCAATGGATGAAGAAATTTTTGACGCCCCGACAGTAACAATCTCGGACGAAACAGGTCTTAAGCTTGATTGCTATGTAGAACACAACCTCACCGTCGAAGGTGAGGACTACGTTCTCTTGCTTCCTGTGGATTCCACCATTGAAATCGTCTTCTGGCAACAGGATGACAAAAACGATGAAGAGGAAGCAGTCTTGGTAGACGATCCCAAGCAAATCGATCGGATTTTTCCCACGGCTAAGGCCGTCTTAGCCGAACAAAATCTCACAATCAAGCGTACGGCAGTTGTCTTGACTGTTGAAGGGGATTTGCCTGAACTAGCGGATGAAGAATACGCAGAAGACGGCGGAGATCAGGATGAAGAACAAGAAGAGCTACAGCTTC
Organism: Synechococcales cyanobacterium OTE_70_concoct_197_sub; assembly: GCA_031375925.1. Lineage (GTDB taxonomy): Bacteria > Cyanobacteriota > Cyanobacteriia > Leptolyngbyales > Leptolyngbyaceae > JAAFJU01. The sequence continues at coordinate 488 of JANMIS010001087.1, read as the reverse complement.
TTGCCAGCTTTTTCCACGAAGACCAGGAATACGCAATTTACGCCCATCTCGACCCTTACTTTATTTTGGCCCGTGTGGGAGACGATGGGGAACCTGTTTTGTTATCGCCAGAGGAACTGAAGCGAATTGAACCTCTTTTGCCCATGATTGAAGAACAGCTCTTTGATGCGCTGGAGTAGGCTACCAGACTCTAAGATTGTTCTATCAAAATTTCATCGTAATCTGAAAAAATCTCCCAGTGTTTTCAATTGTTCTAGTTGAAAATCTGGGAGTCTCTTTAAGAATATTTTCTACGATCGTAACAACCATATAGAAAAACATCTAACTCATCTTGACGCCGACTGTATCTAACTGTAGAACGATCGCCAAAGTTTCGATGCCTGCAAGTTCCCAAGTTTGTTTCATAGCTGCCGCCACCGCAGAGGCAGAAATTGAATCCGTTAACGCCAATAATGTTGGACCCGCACCGCTAATGACCAATCCATAGG
>JANMIS010001086.1:0-1967 GCA_031375925.1 Synechococcales cyanobacterium OTE_70_concoct_197_sub | reverse complement strand
CGAATTCGGGGTTTGACTGCGATCGGTCGAACAACGATCGTACTATTGAGATTCAATACACCAACAGCGGTTCTTAACCGTCAACTGTGGCAGCAGGTTCAGACTGAGTTGGAGTAGTTGGTTTTGAAGGTCGATCGCTCCTCCTCCGTTCTCTCTCCTCTGCCCTTCCCATTTCCCCAAATCTCTGCCAAAATAGAAATATACCCTTCCATCCTTCACAATTCTCCCTTCTCAATTCTATGAAAGAAGTTCTTTCCCTCATCAACCAAGCGATCGTGCGAGGGCTGGGAAGAACTGGATCGCTCAGGAATGGAACTGACAGAATTGCCGCCGGAGAACGATCGATTCATAGAGCAAAAATCAATTAATTTCTTTAACTTGTTTAACTCGTTTTAAATTTGCGTTTTTTTGAGTCGGGCAATTTTTCATATTGCTTATAGATTTCAGATTTCTTCTTGGGTTTAGCAATTTTCGCGTCAACGATTTCATTCACTAAATCAAACATAATTTCCACAATGTCATTATCATCGTTAATATTGACATCTCCAGGATGAACAGCAGAGTTTCCAACAACACGAATAATATCTAGTGCTTGTTGAATATAATCTGGTATTTGATCGAGTAATTTTTCAATATCATTATTGAGATTTTTTCCATCTCCCCCTAAAACAATACATAGCTCTTGAATCACAAGTCTAAGAAGAGCGGCTGAACTACGCCTGGAGATAGGAAACACCTGTCTTGCTTCTTCATAAAGCTCCTTAACGTGATCAGGCATGAGTGAGTGAGCAGGAGGAAGTTTCAATGCCTTGACTGGATAAACAATCTCTGTTGAATGAGGGAAATAATCCTCCACAGGATCACCATGTTGATCTATGACAAAGTGCCCATTTTTTATACGAGGTCCAGAACAATTTTCATCCCAAACTTCTCGATACAAATGAATTTCGTGGCAAAATTTGCATTCATGAATTTCAAATCTTTTCTCATGCCAGCAGAACACATCTTCGTCTAAATCTTCATCAAAACCAACAACATATGAACCATCAATTACGTGACCCCACAAGATTTTCATCTTTCCTTCTGATTCGCAGAAATGACATATCTTAGCCATTTCTGTTTGTCTAATTTCGCTAAGTACAGGACAAAAACTGAATAGCCCGCCATAACTGGGATGTAGGCTGATTTAAGTTGAACATCGCTTCTCGAATATAATCACATCCAACTCGGAAAACACTCTTGGCTTTGCGACCCTGTTTTTTCATCGGAATCGCTCTTTCTGTTCCGTCAGCCAATCTCCCGCCCGAATCGCCCAACACATCAACAATATTAACATCGCCACTAACTTACTCAATCGTTCCATTTCTTTTAAATGCGTATCTTCCAAATTGAATCCACGGGATTTTAGGATGCCAAACAGCGTTTCATAGGGCTTCGCCCCGCCGCAGGCGTACGCCCAACGTTTCCCATAATCCACGATGGCGGTCTCCACTGAACATTCTCGCTACCTCCGAGGTTGCTCGTGCGGGATAGCTTTGACTGACCAATCGTCCACAAAAAGCCTTCTAGAAAGTTCTAGAAGGCTTTTATTTGTCTGTCAGCTAGACCAAGTTGTAGTAGTTTGCCATGAAGTTAACGATCTCCGTTTGATGCGGCAGTAGCTCAGGCAGCTTGGTTTGTAACACCTCTGCGATCGCGGTTGAGAGATCGACTCTGCTGCTTTTGCGACTACCAATCAGTGGGTCAATTTGTTTGATCAATTCGTAGTTGCTATTGATGTTGGGTAGTGTCACCAGCGTTTTTTCGAGCGGTGATAAATCTGGCTCTGGAAAAGGTGGTAGCACGCGGCTAACATAAGTCACACGGTGGAACACCCGCCAGCAGGGAGGCTTTTTCGCAGCCCCTTTGATTTGGGCCTGACGGAGCGCGATCGCACTCGCATCACTGCTTTGAGCCAGCCAAATCGG
>JANMIS010001083.1:0-10496 GCA_031375925.1 Synechococcales cyanobacterium OTE_70_concoct_197_sub | reverse complement strand
AATCCGCTAGAGAAATCTTAGGATCCCTCACGGCTGCTTGGAGAACCGCAACTTTAGCAGCGGCTTCTGTCTTGAGATCGGCGCTGATGGACTCGCCATTGTCACGGAGAATATTTTCATATTGATAAAAGATTGCCTCTGCGCCATTTTTGAGTTCCACTAGCTCACGGCGCTGCGTATCCTCATCCCCAAAGAGTTCTGCTTCCTTCCGCATCCGCTCGACTTCATTGGCGTTGAGTCCGCCGCTGTTAGTGATTTCGATGCTCTGTTCTCGACCTGTGCCTTTGTCTCTGGCAGAGACTTTCAGAATGCCGTCAGCGTTGATTTCAAAGGACACCTCAATCTGGGGAACGCCGCGAGGTGCGGGCGGAATTCCGGTGAGCTGAAATTTCCCAAGGCTTTTGTTGTCGCGGGCCATGGCGCGTTCGCCCTGGAGCGGATGAATTTCCACGGAGGTCTGTCCGTCGGTAGCGGTGGAGAAGACCTGAGTGCGGCTGCTGGGAATGGTGGTGTTCCGTTCGATGACTTTCGTGAAAACTTCGCCCAAGGTTTCGATTCCTAGAGACAGAGGAGTTACATCCAAGAGCAACACGTCTTTCACTTCGCCGCCAAGAACCCCGGCTTGGATAGCTGCACCGAGGGCAACAGCTTCGTCGGGGTTGACCGATCGATCGGGCGATTTACCGTTACAGAACTGTTTCAGCGCATCTTGTACAGCCGGAATTCGAGTGGAGCCGCCGACTAGGAGGATGCGATCGAGTTCATTCACACCCATACCCGCATCTTTGAGGGCTTGAGCCATGGGTTCCAAGGTTCCTTGCACCAGAGTCGAGACCAATTCTTCAAATTTGGCCCGACTAAGTTCGACTTCTAAGTGTTTTGGCCCGGAGGCATCTGCGGTAATAAACGGCAGGTTAATGGAAGTCGTCATGGTGCCTGAGAGTTCAATTTTGGCCCGCTCTGCGGCTTCTCTGAGGCGCTGTAGGGCCATCTTGTCGCTGGAGAGGTCAATGCCTTCCTGCTGCTTAAACGTGTCACTGAGCCAGCGCACTATCGCCGCGTCAAAGTCATCTCCACCGAGGTGGTTGTTACCGGAGGTGGCCTTTACTTCAAAGACGCCATCGCCCAGTTGCAGGATGGAGACATCAAAGGTTCCGCCGCCTAAGTCAAAGACCAAGATGGTTTGCTCGATATCTTGCTTGTCCATACCGTAGGCCAAGGCTGCCGCAGTTGGCTCGTTGATAATGCGGAGGACTTCTAAACCTGCGATCGTTCCTGCATCTTTAGTGGCTTGCCGTTGGGCATCACTAAAGTAAGCTGGAACTGTAATCACCGCTTGAGTGACGGTTTCGCCAAGATAATTTTCAGCATCCTGCTTGAGTTTTTGCAGGACCATCGCTGAGATTTCTTGTGGCGTGAAATTTTTGCCGCGAATAACGACATCCACCGTTGCATCTTTGCCTTGAGTGCAGTTGTAGGGAACGCGACCCCGCTCTTCCACCGTGTCATCCCAGCGGCGACCGATAAACCGTTTGATACTAAAGACCGTGTTCTCAGCGTTGGTCACCGCTTGGCGCTTAGCCAGTTGACCCACCAGCCGATCGCCCGCTTTTCCAAAGCCGACAATACTAGGCGTCGTCCGTCCGCCCTCCGAATTGGCAATCACCGTGGCTTGCCCGCCCTCAAGGACCGCAACACAACTGTTGGTGGTGCCCAAATCAATACCAATAACTTTTCCCATAGCAGTTTTATTAGGCTTGTGTAGTAGGCGTGAAGCCAAAGTAAATGTCCAAATTCAGCCGGACTACGAATCGTACGAGTCAATGGTCAAGCTCAATGTAGCAGGAGTACACAATGATTAGCTGAGTCTCCCACTACACAATATTCCTCAACTCTTGACAATTTCTAACAAGTAGCTTTAACAAATTTTGGACTTAGCCTTTATTTTAGCCTTCAGAAGTCGTTCCCTCCTCATCCTCAGGGGCTGCTGCGACTCTAACTTGGGCATGACGTAAAACCCGATCGCCCATCATGTAACCCCGAACCAACTGATCAATCACCGTTCCTTCAGGATGATCCGCTGTTGGTTGACGTAATAAAGCTTCATGAAGATTCGGGTCAAACTCTTGCCCTTCTGCTCGCATTGGAGCCACGCCGATTTTTTTCAACCGCGCCACCATGTCTTTGTAAATGCCTTGGTAGCTGTTTTGGATGGCGGTTTCGCCTTCGGTCTGAGGTTTGAGCTGCGATCGGGCACGCTCGAAGTTATCGACAACCGAGAGCAGTTCCGTCAGTGTTGAGATTTTGATTTGGACCTCAAGCCCTTCGCGCTCTTGGTTGTTGCGTCTGCGGAAATTTTCAAAGTCCGCCGCTAAGCGTAGGTATTGACCTTTTGAGTCTTCAGTTTGCGCTTTCAGGGCTTCACACTCGCGTTCTTTGCTGGCATAAGCCGATCGTAACTCTAGAAATGCAGCTTCGTAGTCCGTCGTCTCCTCATCGGAAGCTGAAGCGACAGGTGCATCCCCAGCAGGCGCAGTCTCAGAACTCACATCTACGTCAAGCCCAGATTGGATGATTTCGTCGGCTTGGGGATCTTCTAAGAGTTCTTCTACCGTTTCAACTTGATGTTCGTCACCCATCATGAAAAATTCCTCACTGTAATTAAATATTCATGCTGTTCACACAATGCCTATTATTGTGCCCGATCGTGGGGATGGTTGAAAAACCTTTCCACAAACCTCGCCCAAAAATTCACCCAAAAATTCGCCCAAAAACTGGTCTGACTCTTCAGCCTCAGGATCAATCTTCCACAGCTTTCCAGGGAGTTTTAGGATCTTTCTGAAAAAGTGGGGCAATATCTATACATAAGTAAGAAGCGGCACTCATCCCAACTCACTCGATCACATTATGACGAACTCTCCATCACAGCGGCGTGCGCTGGTTGTTCAAAACAATCTTTCTCCGTTTGGCAATAAACTGGTCCAAGCGGGTTACGCAAGTCAAGACCAAATCCAGAAAGCACTCGCGGAAAGTCGTCGTTCGGGTAAGCCCTTAACGGAGTCTTTGGAGCTAATCACTGGACAGCAGCTCTCCCCAGACTTGCTACGCCAGTACAAAAAGCAGCAACTCTTTGAGCTTAAAATTCTATACGGCGTTGAATCGCTTGATCCGGAAATCAACCAAATTCCCAACTCTCAAATTGGGCAATTAATTGATACATTGATCCCGATCGACATCTGCCGTCGCTACCAGTTTGTCCCGCTATCCCAAAGCGAGAGCCATCTGCTGGTGGCCATGGTCTTCCCAGACAACCTGGATGCTCAAGATGATCTAAATCGCATTCTCAGGTCCAAGAACCTGACGCTTCAGCGCTTAGTGATTACGAGTGAAGATTATAATCGCCTGATTTCTCAGTACTTAGATGAACGAGTTCAGCGGGACCAAAGCGCAGAACAACAAGCGCGAGTGGATGTTAAGGCTGAACTTGAAGGTCTCGAAGACTACGCCGAACTCTCCGAAGAAAACGCCGAAAACGTTGACCTCGATTCTGTCGCTGAGGCGGATGCCGCACCGATCGTCGCCCTTGTAAACAAGATTCTAATCAAAGCGCTTCAACTTGGAGTCTCCGACATTCACGTCGAACCTCAAGAAGAGTTCCTGCGAATTCGCTTCCGCAAAGACGGCGTTCTCCAAGAAGCCTTTGATCACTTACCCAAGAAAATCATCCCTGCCGTCACTGCCCGCTTTAAAATCATCTCGCAGCTAGACATCGCTGAGCGTCGCGCGCCCCAAGATGGTCGGATTCGCCGAGTTTTCGATGGCCGCAAAATCGACTTCCGGGTCAACACCCTGCCCAGCAAACATGGTGAAAAAGTCGTCTTGCGGATTCTAGACAACTCCGTGACTCAGTTAGGTCTAGACAAATTGATCCAAGATCCGGCCTCCCTAGAGATGGTCCAAGACATGGTTCGTCGTCCCTTCGGACTAATTTTGGTCACAGGCCCAACGGGTTCTGGTAAAACCACCACGCTCTACTCTGCACTCGCCGAACGGAACGACCCCGGTGTGAATATCAGTACAGCGGAAGACCCGATCGAGTACACCCTGCCCGGTCTAACCCAAGTTCAGGTAATTCGTGAAAAAGGCATGGACTTCGCCGCCATCCTTCGCGCCTTCCTTCGTCAGGATCCCGACGTGATTCTGGTTGGGGAAACCCGAGATCGAGAGACTGCAAAAACCGCGATCGAAGCGGCCTTGACTGGACACTTGGTTTTAACCACCCTCCATACCAACGATGCTGCCGGAGCGATCGCCCGTCTCGACGAAATGGGCGTCGAACCGTTCATGGTCTCTGGTGCCTTGCTAGGTGTCGTCGCCCAGCGTCTCGTCCGTCGCGTCTGCGATGAATGCGCCGTTCCTTACACCCCTAGCCCCGCCGAACTCGCGCGCTTTGGCCTTTCGTCGTCTAGAGACAATCCTCTGACGCTCTATCGGGCAAACACCTTGACACCGCAGCAGATGCAGTCCGCCCGCGCCCAAAATACCCTCTGCGGCAAATGTGGCGGCGCTGGATATAAAGGCCGTTGCGGGGTCTATGAAGTCATGCGCATCACCGAACGCTTGCAAACGATGATTAGCCAAGGTGCGCCCAGTGACCAAATCAAGGAAGTGGCGATCGAAGAAGGAATGCAGACTCTTCTGGCTTATAGCTTAGGTCTGGTTCGTCAAGGTTTAACGACTTTAGATGAGATCGAGCGTGTCACTTTCACCGATACCGGACTAGAAGCAGAAATGCGTTCAAAACGTAAGAGCGTCCTGTCTTGCCGTACCTGCATGGCTGAACTCAAACAGGAATGGCTAGATTGTCCTTATTGCCTAACGCCGCGTTTTCAAGACTAGGCGTTAATCTAGGCGTTAATATTTTCGCAATGGACTTTGCGATTCGTGCAGTTGAAACGGTAGCTTAAATTCGCTAGGAGATTAAACCATGGAACTGATGATTGAAGACTTGATGGAACAACTCATTGAAATGGGCGGTTCTGATTTACATCTCACAGCGGGCCTTCCGCCTTACTTCCGGATTAGTGGCCACCTTCAGCCGATCGGCGATCAGGTCTTAAATTCTGAAGAATGTCAGCGACTGATCTTCAGCATGTTGAACAACACCCAGCGTAAAAACCTAGAGCAAAACTGGGAACTCGACTGTTCCTACGGCGTTCGTGGTTTGGCGCGTTTCCGAGTCAACGTCTACAAAGATCGAGGCACCTATGCTGCCTGTTTAAGAGCGCTCAGTTCAAAGATTCCTAACTTTGATAAACTTGGCTTGCCGGATGTCGTCCGAGAAATGTCCGAAAAGCCTCGGGGCCTAATCCTTGTAACGGGACCCACCGGATCGGGAAAAACCACGACTCTAGCGGCCATGATCGACTTGATTAATCGGACCCGTGCAGAGCATATTTTGACGGTTGAAGATCCGATCGAATTCGTCTACGAACCCGTCAAGAGCTTGATTCACCAACGTCAATTAGGCGAAGACACCAAGAGCTTTGAAAATGCATTGAAAGCCGCGCTTCGGGAAGATCCAGATATTATCCTTGTGGGAGAAATGCGGGATTTGGAAACGATTTCCCTTGCCATTAGTGCTGCTGAAACCGGACACCTTGTATTCGGAACCCTGCACACCAGTTCTGCCTCTCAAACGGTCGATCGGATGATCGATGTCTTCCCCGCCGAGCGCCAAACCCAAGTCCGGGTGCAGCTTTCTAACTCTCTAGTTGCGGTATTTAGCCAAACTCTCGTTCAGAAAAAGAACGTCAAACCAGGCGAATACGGACGCATCATGGCTCAAGAAATCATGATCGTTACCCCAGCTATTTCTAACCTCATCCGAGAAGGAAAAACAGCGCAAATCTACTCCGCAATCCAAACTGGGGGTAAGCTCGGGATGCAGACCCTAGAAAAAGTCCTTGCAGACCAATATAAACAAGGCTTGATCACCTTTGAAGCCGCCGCTTCAAAAACCTCGCGTCCTGATGAAATGCAGCGACTTATTGGTGGTGCTCCGGCTGCTGCGGGCCGCATGTAGATTTCAAAATGCGTCAAACTCTAATGAATTTTAGAAGTATTCGTGAAATTTTGGGTTTGACGCAGACTTGGAACACTTTCTAGATCGGAGACTAAGCCAATTTAGAAAACCTCAACTATGATTGAGACTTATTTTGTAGATCTTTGGAATCTGGACCCAACCACTCCTCCAAAGTGCTGATTTAAAACCGCTTGACTTCACGGGACTCACACATCATGCCAACTTTCGTCGCCCGCGTTCGAGATGCGCGAGGAACATTTACCAAGCAAAAGCTCACAGCCTCTAATCTGACTGAGGCTCGGACGACGCTGAGAGAACAGGGCTTATTTGTCCAGGATCTCAAAGAAAGTGCGGGAATGAAGCTGGATATGAAGACCATCCAGTCTTCCATGGCAAAGGTTACAGTCAAGGATAAGGCTGTCTTTTCACGCCAGTTTGCGGTGCTAGTGGGTGCTGGGGTTGCTATGGTGCGGGGTCTTGGAGTTCTCTCTGAACAATGTACAAATCCTAAATTCAAAGTGGCGTTGACGGCTGTTGGGTCTGATATTCAACAAGGGGTTAGCTTATCGGAAGCCATGCGGAAGCATCCTCAAAGCTTTGACAATCTCTATGTCAGTATGATCCAAGCTGGGGAAGTCGGCGGGGTGCTTGATGAAGTCCTCGATCGTCTTGCAAAGCTTCTAGAGGACACTGCCCGATTACAGAACCAAATCAAGTCAGCGCTAGCTTATCCAGTGGTCGTTGGCACATTGGCTACGATTATTTTTCTAGCTATGACAATCTTCATTATTCCCGTCTTTGCAGGAATTTTTAAGGAAATTGGGACTGAGTTACCTGCCTTTACCCAGGCTATGGTGGATATCAGCGGTTTCCTAAGAAGTGAAAAAGTTCTAATCCTTTTCATCGTTATTCCCTTGATCGTCTTTGCTTACAATCGTTATGCAAGCACTCGCGTCGGTCGTGAAACGTTGGATCGTTTTTTCTTGAAAATGCCTTTGTTCGGAGATTTGATTCAAAAAACGGCGACAGCTCGATTCTGTCGAACCTTTGGAGCCTTGACCCGATCGGGTGTCCCGATTTTGACTTGCCTCGAAATTGTGCGTGATACAGCGGGGAATGTAGTGATCGCAAATGCCGTTGATGAAGCCCGGCGTGAAATCCAAACGGGGGGGATGATCAGCTTGGCGCTTCAGAAAGAGCAAGTGTTTCCGCCTATGGCGATTCAGATGATTAGCATTGGGGAAGAAACCGGGGAACTGGACCAAATGCTGATGAAAGTCGCTGACTTTTATGAGGATGAAGTGGAGCAGGCTGTGAAGGCACTAACCAGCATCATGGAGCCAATCATGATTCTATTACTAGGCGGAATGGTGGGTTCGATTTTGTTGGCGATGTATTTGCCAATGTTTGCCGTGTTTGAGAAATTAGGTTAATTTTTGAGGCTCTGACGATCGATGACTGTTGAGAAAGCCGATTACGAAGAGCTTCTATCGATTTATAGCTCGACCCTGGATGCGATCGACTTGCTTCGTCTTCATCGCCCATACTTGGAGCTAATGCCCAGTATGCGGCGACCTGAGGATAGCTTGATCACGGTGCCGTTACCGATCGTCAAGTTGCGTAAGGCTCAGCCGAGTGCATCAGGGTCGCATCACATCGTTACAGTTTCAGAAGCAACGCATCTTCCCTGTGAGGTTGCGTTATTGATGTGTGACCCAGAGTGGAAGGTAAAGACAGGTCGAGAAATTTTTGTTTTTATTCATCGTCCTGATGAGGACTTATCAGATTTGCTCGGTCGCTGGCGACAGACTCAGGTGATGTTAACGAAAGAGTATGAATGGATCTTTCCATTGCGCTACCAACATATGTTGAGTGAGGGTGCTGATAAGATTTACCCATTATTTGTCCTTTTCAATGAATCTCCTGAACGGATTAGTCGAGGCTTGAGCGGTGCCCATCTTCCCTTCGTGATTCAGAATACGATCGTAACGCAACAAGAACTAGCCAAGCAGAGTAACATGCTAGCTCCGAAATTTCTTGAAGATCTGCTACTTGATGTCGAAGATTAATCTAAACAACCTGGCACCATCAGAGCTATTGCCCGCGCTGTTTTTTGAGCTTATTCTGCCTTGCCTTGCGTTGATTCATGACTTGAATAGATGGATCGCAAGGCATTCCAATGTTTTGCAGTATCTGATGTTGCCGATCGTCTTCTAAAATTGTTAACTCACTGTAAGAAACCCAGTGAATACAATCAACAGGACAGGTCTCGATCGCTTCCTGAATCAGGTTCTCTGAGTCCCCGTCCTGACGAATGACCCTCGACCTACCGTAGTCTGGTTCAATGTAAAATGTATTGCGTGCAACATGGGAGCAATAGCGACAGCCAATGCAAGTGGTCTCATCGACATACACCCCTTTCTGCTCCAGTACGCCACCGAGAACAGGTTCAAACCCTGATCGATCACTCGCTAGCGCTCCAACGCTCCCCAGCTCTGGTTCTAAGCCAGAGCGATCGGCAACATTGCTAACTTGGTCCTCACTTAGTGAGAACTGGGAATGGAAATCAGGCATTAATCCTGCACTCTATGAGATGGACCACGAGGTTTTGAAAACCGTCACAGCATTAACCTAGGCACTCCAGCGCTGAAGAACAAGGCGAATTGTTCCATCTTGGGACTGCTTCTGTTCAGCAACATTGAAGCCTTGATGTGCCGTTTCTTGGAGAATGGTCTTATAGGCGTAGCGCTGCGTGATCTGTTTTAGGAATCGATCGACAGAGCTATTCTGATTCCAGAATTGAAGGTCAGTGACCATTTCGTGGGATTGACCATTCCATACAAATCCAATGTCGTAGCCATTGCCCTGGTCGATCACAAGCTGCGCAGTCTGAGTCTTCCCTTGATACCCACGAACGTCGCAGGGACCCTCTTTCCAGTCAAAGCCCAGCTCAGTTAAGGCAGCTTTCAAAGTTGGAAGATTACGGAGTTGAGTTTTGATTTGGCTGAAGTGAGACATATGGTGGTGTGGGGATTCGTGAAGGGTGGGCAGTTTGAATACGATTCAGAGGTCTACCAAGTTCCGAAGGAGGACTCCTGTGATGCATGATTGGCTTGGCTAATGACCTGCTGCTGTTGGGAAAAAAGTTCAGAAGTGGCTTGGTAGTGAAGCACTAAGCCTAATTGCTCTTCTATTGCAGCCGTCACCTCTGAACAAGATGAGCCTGCAATTCCAGTCACCTTTTCCTGGACTCGTCCGTCTGGATAAATCACAAATTCGAGCGTTTCCATCACGATGACTAACTCCATCCAAGTGTGGGGACTATCAAACCATCAAATCGTAGCTTTTGCGGATCATACCTCCTAACCATAAACAAGCCCGCTCTAATATCTTTAACTAGAGTTGTGAAAGAGCTTAAAGCGTTACAAAACTACCGACTCCGCTATGTATTTGCTCTAATTTTCGCGTACCTTCTCAGTCCAGTCAAGCAAATATGCTGGAATTTTGCTCAAGTCTCCAAAAAGGGGGTAGGGGGTCACGCCCCGTGGGAGTTTCTGTTTGTGCTGAGTTACAAAAAGAACATTATTGTTCTGTAGATACTTAAATCAGTTCTCGTTCCCCTAACATATCTTGGCTTTTGTGATGGTTTCTTCTCTTCCTAGAACTATGATTTTGAGGCAACGCTACTTGATCGATCGCGTGTTAGGTCAGGGCGGCTTTGCACGGACTTATCTAGCGCGGGATCAGGAGCGCTTTCAAGAATCTTGTGTGATCAAAGAATTTTTTGTTTCTTACCAAGATGAATCGTTGATTCACAAGGCAAAAGATTTGTTTCATCGTGAGTCCAGTATTCTGCATCAAATTCAGCATCCTCAAATTCCCCGATTTTGGGCTGCTTTTGAAGAAGATGGCCGTCTTTTCCTAGTTCAAGATTATGTGAAAGGGGAAACTTATCGATCGCTATTAGATCAAAGAAAAAAGCAAGAGAAAGCCTTTACAGAAGCAGAAGTACTGTATTTTCTGGCTCATATTTTACCTGTGCTGAGCTATCTGCACGATCGGAATATCGTCCATCGAGATATTTCTCCTGACAATATTATGCTACCGCCCAGTTCTGAGTCTTCTACAGGTGAGCAGAGCTTGCCGATTTTGATTGATTTTGGCGCTGTGAAAGAGGCCACAAGTGGCTTGTCGCTAGTTTCCTCAATGACGCGAGTGGGCAAAATTGGCTATGCTCCGCCTGAGCAGCTTCAAACAGGGAACGTGCAGCCCCATAGCGATCTATATTCCTTAGCTGCGACCTGCCTTGTGCTCTTAACAGGACGAGAGCCGAGTTCGTTGCTGAACAGTCAGACCTTGAAGTGGCAGTGGGAAGCCCATGCGTCGATTAGTGAACCGATAGCATCAATTT
>JANMIS010001080.1:0-3364 GCA_031375925.1 Synechococcales cyanobacterium OTE_70_concoct_197_sub | reverse complement strand
GTCGCCGCTTACGGGATGAAGAAGCAAAACCTGTATCGGTTAATCGCTTTTTCCGGGATTTCTACAATAGCCCTGCAACTGAAACTTTGAATATGGAAGGACGCGAACATACCGGACAAGTCAAAACAAAAGACCGCCAAGATCGAGAAGAGAAGTTTCGCAACGGCCAACTCGATGCATTGTTCTGTTCCCCAACCATGGAACTCGGCATTGACATCTCCAATCTCAGCGTCGTCCATATGCGAAATATTCCCCCCAACCCCGCCAACTACGCTCAGCGAAGTGGTCGCGCGGGTCGAAGCGGACAAGAGGCGCTCGTCATCACCTATGCCTCCATGGGCAGCGGTCACGACCAATACTTCTTCCGTCACCAAAACCAAATGGTCGCAGGCGTTGTTGTTCCCCCCAAACTCGAACTCGGCAACCCCGATTTAATCAAATCACATTTGTACTCCATCTGGATCGCCAAAACGGGTGTGCAATTAGGAGACTCAATGAATCAAATCCTGGAATTAGACCAAGAAAAATATCCACTTAAAGAAAGCCTTAGAAACAGTCTCACCCTTTCCAGTAGTGCCCTAGAGCAATGCGTCATCGCCGCTCAAAAAATCTTTTCCGATCCCTACTCTCAGGGAGATTTACAGCGATTCAATTGGTATTCCGATGCTTGGCTAAAACAAATTTTTGAAGGCGCACTGAATGCATTCGATCGCGCTTGCGATCGCTGGCGTGAACTCTATGGTGATGCAGTAAAACAACTAGAGAAAGCGCGCCAAGATCTCGATCGTTGTAGTCACGGTAGTGCAACTCAAGAAGAACATGACAATGCTAATAGCTTACAAAAAGAAGCAAGTCGTCAGGTCAGTTTGCTGGTTGGGCAGGGTTCCTCAAGCAAGGGCAGTAGTAACTTAGAATTCTATCCCTATCGATATTTTGCGTCCGAAGGCTTCTTGCCGGGATACAATTTTCCGCGTCTGCCCGTGCGCGCTTTTATCAAGTCTGGCGAAGCGGGTGATTTTATCTCTCGCCCTAGATCTGTGGCATTGCGCGAATTTGCCCCAGATAATATTGTTTATTATGAAGGCAGTAAGTTCCAAATCGATCGGACTCGAATATCCGCTGGTGAGCCAGACTATAAGAAAGTAGCCGTTTGCTTTAACTGCGGATACTTCCATGCTGGCGATGACCAGAATCGAGATACCTGTGAAAATTGCGGCACTCAAATTGCGGATGCTAACGGCAATGATGCAAAACTAGCGCGCGTCTTAACTATGGAGACTGCGCTCACTCGTCGTCGTCAGCGCATTACCTGCGACGAAGAAGAACGAATGAAGTATGGATATAACATTACAACCCATTTCCGCTATGCCGCACAGAAGCAAGTCAAGGCTCAAGTAAATGCTGAAAATGGTTCGACTCTACTGGATCTTTCCTATGGAGAAACAGCCGAGGTTTGGCGGATCAATCGCGGATCAAGGCGTGGAAAGGATCAAGGATTTCAACTTGATACCCGATCGGGCACATGGGGAAGTCCCAAAGGCAACACGCCCTCCAACACAGTTGATAACAACGTGAATCTCTTAATCACAGAGACATCCAACATCTTAGTGATTGAACCTAAGAACATCCCAACGAGTGATACAGAAGCATTCCTTACGACGCTGCAATATGCATTAATGCGATCGATTCAAGCAGTATACAAACTAGAAGATAACGAACTCGGGACAGAACGATTGGGCGAAGGTAAAACGCTGCTGTTCTGGGAAGCTGCCGAAGGCGGTGCGGGCGTATTGACCCAATTGTTGGAGAATCCAGAAGCATTTCAGACGATCGCTCAAATGGCCTTAGAAATCTGTCACTTCCAGGAAGAAAAAGAAACTTGCATCCAAGCTTGCTATGAATGCTTACTCTCATACAGCAATCAGTTTGACCACCGCTTGATTAATCGTCATTTAATTAAAGGATGGCTAGATCAACTACTCCATAGCCAGTTAAAGAAGCAGGAATATGATGCCGATCGAGAGACTCAGTACAGAAATCTTGAGCAAAAAGTTGATCCAAACTCTCGATTAGAGAAGTTAGTATTGGATGAAATTTACCATCGTGGAATGCAACTCCCTGATTCAGCACAGGAATTAATTAATTGCCGAGGCGTCTATCAAGCCAGACTTTGTGTACAAAGTCGCCAAGATTGCCGTCTTCTGCGATGGCTCCGTCCACGATTCCCCTGAAAAACAAAAGCAAGATCGAATCGATCGGGACAATCTTAAGTATCAAGCCGGATACCGTGTCGTTGCATTGAGACATGATGAGGATTGGCAGAGTCAGCTTGATATCTTAAGTGGATTATTCTAAAAAACTGTAGGCATCGATCGGGTCATCAAAAAATCACAGATGTCATTTAATCCTACGGCCTCTTCCACAGTAAAGTCTTCTCCCGAAAAGAGGCTTACCGTCCGATCGAGAATCCGCCGAACCTCCAATAACACCGGATAAATAATCCCTTCAGACCGGGCTTTTTCGCTTCCAGAGGTAGCCACGATCGGCAAACTCTCCGCTAACATCTCTGACAAAGATGCGGACGGGACGATCGGAGTGATCGGGGGGAAAAATGCTCCTCCTTCGTGAACCGTCAGGTCAAAGGCTTTTTTGACTTTACTAATCGTGGTGAACTGGCTGTAAGACATTCCATCATTCCTAACAAGTGAGCCGTTAAAATAAAGGTTAAAGTCTACGAAGCGCGAACGCATCCCTAACCATGTTACCTAATTATCCCCTCAGCATTGCCCCGATGATGGATCGGACCGATCGGCACTATCGCTACTTCATGCGCCAGATCACCCGCCACACATTGCTCTACACCGAAATGGTCACAAGCCAAGCGATCAAACATGGCGACCTCGATCGGCTCCTCGGCTTCTCAGAAATCGAAAAACCGATCGTCCTCCAAGTGGGCGGCGACGAACCTGTAGACCTCGCCCACTGCGCGCGCCTCGCCGAAGACTTCGGCTACGACGAAATTAACCTCAACGTCGGCTGTCCCAGTAGCCGAGTTCAAAGCGGCAACTTTGGCGCTTGCTTGATGTTTGACCCCAATCGCGTGGCAGACTGCGTGAATGCCATGAAAAATGCGACGAAAATCCCTGTGAGCGTCAAGCATCGCATTGGCGTAGACGATCGTGACACCTACGAAGAACTCACGCAATTTGTCAAAACCGTCGCAGATGCGGGATGCGATCGGTTTAATGTCCACGCCCGCAAAGCTTGGCTTCAAGGTCTCAGTCCTAAGGAAAACCGCGAAGTCCCACCGTTGCGTTATGAAGACGTGTATCAGTTAAAAAAAGATTTTCCAACGCTATTTATT
>JANMIS010001068.1:0-4985 GCA_031375925.1 Synechococcales cyanobacterium OTE_70_concoct_197_sub | reverse complement strand
ACTATGGCCGGCTGCCCAACCTAAAAACATGCAGACTATGCCGGTACGTCAGCATCATGCACGCGTCACAGGAAGCATCAAGCACACTGAACTTTTCACTTCAAGCACGGCAGGAGATGGCTCCACTAAGCCAGTGCGCATAGACAATGACCATATAATGGTCAGCTGCAGGTCATCACAGTGTGTAGATTTGATAAACCCACTTGGTCATTGCTGAATGAGGTCTGTCTATACCGGATCTACAGTCACATGACTGTGGCAGCGCGCTAAACTGAGTATACTTACCATTGCAGATGAGAGGAGGCGCGAGAAAGATTTCTAGCGTTGCATAATTTATACAAAATGAACACAGGAGCTCAGTACACATTATAATCTGTTTATACATTTAATTTAGTAATTACTTTTCCATGCATTTAGGCGATATGCAAGAGGTCCTCATATCGTCCCCCGTCCCCACCTCCTACATGTATACTGATTAAAAGAACATTCCTCAGTCGCAGTTAAATTGTGCGAGTAGCTTCAAGACGATTGTTTGTAAAATTTTATTCTCAAATTAAGGTGGTCCATTTTATCGGCAGATTCACCAATGTAGACCAACTTTTTGATTTTAAGTGTCAGAGAAATGTAAACAAAAATAAATGGTAACTTATTTTGCTTATATTTTTAGTTACTGAAATTCTTCACCGATTATCCAAGATTGAATCCGAAGATAATGCTGCTCACAATCAAACCCAAGGCCACAAAACCCGCAATCTTCAAAATCCCACCTAAAAAGGAGAAATCCTTCTTTGTGGTAAAGACGATCGCAGTCAACCCGCCAAAAAGGCCGATCGTCATCATCGCCGCCGTCGGAATCACGGTTTCGCCAACTCGGCTCGCCAGCCAAAGCAATGGCACAAAAATAATCGCCTCCGCCACCACATAGATGCCGAGACCCATATACTGCGTCTGTTCACTCGTCTTAGCGGTCAGTTCTCGCGCCATCCAACCCAACAGCGCAAAGCCACCAATGATAGCCAGCCATCCCAGCCGATTGCTCAACATCGCCCGAGAAATCGACTCAGCAATCCCTGTTGTAAAGAACAACATCTCCAGCGCAATAAATCCACCTACAGCCCCAGCGAGGTGTGCGTAGGTATTACGGATAAACTCAGCCCGTTCACTCGGACGCAACTCAGAAACACTTTGCATACGTTAAATCCTCTACTACGGCATCTACAAGAATTGCCACTATAAACTCGCAATCTCTCCTAATCTAACGAGCTTATGCAAAAACGTCCTTAAGTAAAAGTACATAAAGTAGCAGTATAGACAACCCTGCACGATCGAATTCCCGATATAAGATGATCCAGAACCATTACCGTGATTCCCTATGAGTCTCTTTGATCAAATTCTGGGTGCTGTGAACAATCCTGAGCAACAAGGCTCCATGGATCAACTCGGTGGTCTCGTAAACATGGCCCAACAGGTTGGCGGACAGAACGGCTTAGACCCCGCCATGATGCAAACCGTCATGTCTATGCTGGGCGGCACTGTGCAGTCTGGCTTACAACAGCACAGCGACGCTAACGGCATTGATGCGACCCAAAATCTAGTCCAGCAGCTCGGATCGACCGCATCAGCCAACCCGGATACGATCGCTTCATTCATTCCACCAGAAATTCAGCAGCAGGTCTGTGGTGCGATCGCCCAGCGTACTGGACTGGATGCGGGCTTAATCCAAGGGATGCTGCCTAGCCTGATCCCTGTCGCCATGAACATGCTGCAAGGAGGAGCAACCCAGAGCGGCAATCCTCTGTTAAATATGTTTTTAGACAAAAACCAGGATGGGCAACTCGACATGGGCGATGCTATGGGGCTGGCCATGCAATTCATGCAAAATCGCTAGTCCCGAACAAACGTTGGGGTGAAGCCATCTCAGCTTTACCCCAACTTACGCACAAATAATTCCCGTCATTACAACAGGGCAATAAAACGGATGAACTCGGAGCATAGGACCCAAAGCTTAACGAGGATCTTTGGGTTTAGCCTTATTCACCTTCAGAACACGGCCCAGCCACTCTGCACCATCTAGTTTTGCGATCGCAGCATCTTCCTCTGCATCCGACTCTAGATCTACAAATGCGAAACCGCGTTTTTTGCCAGTTTCTCGGTCCATGGGCAGGCTGACGCGCTTAACCGCACCATACTCCCCAAACACTTCACGGACATCCTCTTCGGTTGCCTGGAAGGACAAATTGCCGACGTAAATAGCCACAGTGCTCTCCGTATCCTAATGAAATCTTATGGATCAGACTTGCAGTTTTCTTGAAGGCAGAGAATCTCAAGTTGCAAACATTTTAACGTTGAAAAGTTTCAAATTAGAATGTTTGCAATTCTTAAAAAACAAGCCCAAGGAACGATCGTATCTCAGTCCCTGCATGTCTGACGCTATTATAGCGAACTAATTTCATGAGGGAAACGTCAAAGCATAGAAAGACTCCTGAGTTAAAGCGCTTATTTTCATTGTCTCAGTCACTTAAACCGTCCAAAGCCAACCCGATCGTTATCTTAAACACCGAAATCACCCTAATGTATGGAAATAAGACGTATCAAGGACAACAATTCGAAGAAAACTTGCTTTCTTTTCGTCGAATTATTCTTTTCTTAACCTTCCCTTTAAAATAACCAGGTAGTTTGAGGAGTAACGTTCGATACTGAGACTTTTATGACCTTCTCTTCTCGCTTACTCAAATCTCTGACGACTTCTAAGTTGTCTGCGCTTCTCCCGGGTGGTGTTGCGCTCTCCCTTGGAATCGTGGCTTGTGCTCCCCAGACTCCCACGGCAGCCCCTGGCGCAATGAAGACTGAAACGAAGACTGATGCTCCTGCTGCTGGCGGCGGTAAGGTTATCTCCATTTCTGGTGCAGGCGCGACGGCTCCAAATCCTGTGTACCAAGCTTGGTTCGCAGAATACAACAAAAAAAATCCAAACATTCAGATCAGCTACCAATCCGTGGGTAGTGGTGCTGGGGTCAAGCAGTTCTTGGCTCAAACCGTGGACTTCGGCGCAACCGATTCCCCACTGAAGGCAGATGAACGCGAAAAGTATCCTGCTGCTGCGGGTAAACCGATTCAAGTTGCTTCCACAGGTTTGTTTGTGGTGTTTGCTTACAACTTGGATGGCGTGAAAGACCTCAAGCTTTCTCGCGAAGCCTACTGCGGCATCGTCGATGGCTCCATTAAGAAGTGGAACGACGAAAAAATTAAGAAGGCAAACCCTGCGGCGACATTGCCTGACTCAGACATCACCTTTGTGTACCGATCGGACGGAAGCGGTACCACTTCTATCTTCACGAAGCACCTCGTCAAAGCTTGCCCCAACTGGAAAGCAGGTGCTGACAAGTCTGTAGAATGGCCCACCGGAACAGGTGCTAAGGGTAACGAAGGCGTCACCGCACAGCTTCAATCCACCAAAGGCGCGATCGGTTATGCCGAATTCTCCAGCGCAAAGAGCGGAAACCTAGCGATGGCCGCTCTGGAAAACAAATCGGGAACATTTGTCGTTCCTTCTCCAGAGACCGCTGCAAAAGCATTGTCCGGTGCTAAGATCCCCGATGACTTTGCACTCGCCGTTCCTGATCCTGAGGGCAAAGACGCATACTCCATCGTTAGCTTGACCTGGTTGCTGTTTTACGGCACACCGAAAGACCCTGCGAAGAATGATGCCATGCGGACCTTCATGAAGTGGGCTTTGACTGACGGTAAGCCTTTGGCAACTGAATTGGGCTACATTCCATTGCCTGAGGATGTCGTTGCTAAGGTAAATGAAGCACTAGCTGCTAAGTAAATAGTCATCCGATCGGTTCTAGGCTTAAGTCAAGAACCGATCGGATACCTGTTGGTGGACATCACTGAAGATTCGATGGATTGGCGCTAATAGGCAACCGATTCATCGAATTTTCTCTAGAGAGCTTTGGTCGTCATATCAATCCCGTTGGAATTCACCTATGGCAGTTTCGCAGAACCGAGAATTTGAACCGATGAAGCGCGATCGTACGCCCTTCGCACGCAATTTAGATACGGCATTCGTCTGGTTGACCGGGGGATTTGCTGGGCTGATCGCATTGACCTTGGTTGCGATCGCAGTCCGGGTCGGCGTTGATGCGAGTCCTGCTATGGCTAAATTTGGCTTAGGATTCTTATTTGAAAGCCGTTGGGATCCCGTTAAAGACATTTATGCCGCCTTTCCTCAGATTTATGGCACGCTGATCAGCGCCTTCTTGGCTCTATTTATTGCAGTCCCGATCGGAATTGGCGTTGCGGTTCTTCTGAGTGAAGACTTTATTCCCGAAAAGGTGAAGCGCCCGATCGTCTTCCTCGTGGAACTCCTAGCCGCCATCCCCAGCGTCGTCTATGGACTCTGGGGTATTTTTGTTTTGATCCCTATTTTACGAGACTTGGGGAAAGGCGTTCATCAAGCACTAGGCTGGCTGCCATTTTTCTCTACTTCCCCGTCCGGACCTGGAATCTATGTCGCAGGCATTATTCTTGGCATTATGATTTTGCCGATTATCACCGCCATCGCCCGTGATGCCTTAGCAGCGGTCCCACCCGAACTTCGTCAGGCCGCCTACGGTCTCGGTGCAACTCGCTGGGAAACTATCCTACAAATCATCATTCCTACCGCTTTTTCAGGGATCGTGGGTGGCATCATGCTGGCCCTTGGTCGTGCCATGGGCGAAACAATGGCGGTCACGATGGTGATCGGGAACGCCAACCGAGTCAATGTCTCAATCTTTGACCAGGGTTCTACCGTCTCATCGCTCTTGGCAAATCAATTTGGTGAGGCGAGCGGGCTTCAGATGGCGTCATTAATGTATGCCGCGATCGTCTTGTTTGTCTTGACCTTGATCGTCAATATCCTTGCCCAAGTCATCGTGAAGCGCGTCAACCGGATCTAACCCCAAAAATTCAACTTTTATGAGTTCAAATCATTCTCCAAC
>JANMIS010001038.1:0-1704 GCA_031375925.1 Synechococcales cyanobacterium OTE_70_concoct_197_sub | reverse complement strand
CTCGCGCTTTTTGCCTCTATCCTGAAATCCTGATTTTGGATGAGCCATTTGGGGCTTTGGACGCAATTACCAAAGAAGAAATGCAAGAGGAAGTCGCAAATATTGTGGCCAATCATGATGCGACTGTGTTGATGGTGACGCATGACGTAGATGAATGTTTGTTCTTGGCCGATCGTTTAGTCATGATGACCAATGGCCCCGGCGCAACCATCGGCGAGATTCTCGAAGTGCCTTTCCCTCGTCCCCGCGATCGTGGCCAAATTATGGAAGACCCTCGCTATTACGATTTACGTAACCGCGCATTGGATTTCCTATACGGCGGTTTGGAGATTGAGTAAGGGATTGGTCGGTGGGGCTGTGAAGGTGAGGGGTGCTTGCGATCGAGGATGGCAAAAGTTCAACCGATGCGCGTGCAAATGATACCCACAAGCCCCCGGCACCGCAATATCCGGACGATCGCTGTTGTTTAAAATCTCTCGACTTTCAGGCACTAAATTGCTCGAAAGGTCGGGGGATTTTTGATTGAGTTTGTAAGTACCGCCGATCGCATACAGTGGATCGCCGACTAGCGGATGCCCGATCGTGGCTGTATGAATTCTGATTTGGTGTGGCCTACCTGTAAATATTTGAACGGCACAGAGTGTGGAATCAGGACGGCGCTCCAGAACTTCTAAGTGACTCTCGGAGACCAATCCATCTGAACTGGCAGCAAACAAATATCCCAACACCGGGTGAGCAATTTTTCCAATAGGTTGATGAATTTCAATATGATTCTGTTCAACAACGCCGCTAGCTAAGGCAAGGTAAACTTTTTGAATCTGCCGATCGGTCATTTGTTTTGTCAGGGCGGCTTTAGCCAAGGGACTTCGGGCAAGCAGCATGAGTCCTGATGTTCCTCGTCCTAAACGATGAACCGGAATCGGTGGATTTTTGGGATACGATCGCGCCATCAATCGCAGTAATGTGTTTTCCAAAAATCCGCCGCCAGGTAGCACAGGCAGTCCCGAAGGTTTGGTAATGACCAGTAAATCCGGATCTTCATAGCAAACTTCAAAACTTAGAGGAACATCCGGCTCCTCCCAAGGTGGCCGATCGTAGGTTAGGATTTGACCTGATTTGATCCGCGTTTCAGGGGTTGTAACTTGACCATTCAAATGAATTTGACCGTTGCAGATTCGATCGAACCATTCATCTTTTGAAGAATGCGTATAACGTTGAACGTAGTAATCTAAAACAGTTCGATCTACTGTTTGTTTTACAATCCGATCGGTGTAGGTGCAGCCGTTGTTTATCATGTGGTATTTACGATCGAATCATTGGAGTTGGAAATAGTGACTGGAAGCCAGAAATGCGTTTCATCACATCTTCCGGAGCGTCATCCCAGAGGCTTTCATAATAAAAATAAGAAACCCCCAACCCTCTCTGCTGTGCCGTTCGCGTTTGGGATTGAATTTGGCTAATGGAGACAGGGCGGCGGCGAAGCCCTGTGAGAATGCCGATCGCAGTAGGAATTTTTTGTTGGGTTTCAATGATTTCAGGGCGGGAAATTTTGGCGGTAAAGCTGTTGAGATCCGATCGATAGACTTGCATAATTAGTTCATCGACGATGCCCGATCGGACCCAGCCCAGCCAATCCTGCAAGGTCAGTTTGTAAGCGTGATCGTAATAGTTGGGGGAAATGGAGAAAATAGCGCGCGCCTTTCG
>JANMIS010000417.1:0-2622 GCA_031375925.1 Synechococcales cyanobacterium OTE_70_concoct_197_sub | reverse complement strand
CTACAAGAACGCGATGGATGACTATACGCGAGTCGACCATGTACCCATTGTCATGGCGAACTTGGATGTTGGGCATGGTGGAACCTACCGAAAGCCACATGGCGGCGAGTACTCACCCGTTGCGATCGCTTGGCTCGACTGGCACCTTAAGGGCAAACAAGATGCAGCCAACATATTTTTTGGCAAGGAAGGCAGTCCTTTACGGAACGAAAAATGGACTGTTGAAACCAAGAACTTGGCTCCGTGAAAAAGCAACGCCCAGATGGAACGCTTATTAAGAAAGCCATCCTAGTTGAAGTAGGCGATCGGGCGATCGCGATCCTTCCATCTACAAAGCCAACCCCTCCGATAAAACCTCATTCAGACGAGAAACCGATGAAAGACAGAGGCAACAAGCGTCTTCCACGCTCAAAGCTATCCGATTGACATATTTTATCACTCCGCAAACCCTCGATGGCAGGTAATTTTGTACCTGCCGCTTGCCTAGCCTCATTTGTATTCGACTTTTTTAATCGAAAACTCGTCAACTGATGCAGGGCAGTTCTGATTCGGGTACTTTGGTCCCGTTTCTCTCGCTATCAAGACTATTCGTTCTGAGAGGCCGTAAATGGCAATTTTTTTCTGTGCATTCTTTGTTTTAGTTTTTTCCCTGCCTGGATTTGTTGGCGCACAAGCCCCGACCATTTTTCTGAAGGATGTTCCCGATGGCTTGCCCGATATCTCTGAAAGTGAGCCGATGGCCGACGGGTTTTCGGCCGAAAAGGCGGCTCAGTACCTGGATCGTTCGGCTCTTAATTGGCAGAAGACCAAGAATTGTGCAACCTGTCACACTAACCTCTTTTACATGATTGCGAGACCAGCACTTAGTAAAAATCTCGCCGAATCAGGTGAAGTGCGAAGGTTCTACGAAGACTACCGCAAAGTGCGTTGGCAGAAGAACTTGCCGACCGAAGCTGATGGCTTTTGGCCAATTGTTGTCGGCACGGGATTAACGATGAATGACTTGCAGACCACAGGCAAGCTCAGCAACGTCGCTCGCGAAGTTCTGGACATCATGTGGACGGTACAGCGAGAGGATGGTGCATGGAATTGGCCTCATTGCGATTATGGGCCGATGGAGATTGACGACCATTACGGGGTCACCATTGCTGCGCTCACGACCGGGATCGCGGCCGACGGCTGTACGATGTCAAAGGCGATCTCTGGGAGTGGCAGGTTCTAGTCTCGGTCGATGTTGTATTAACAGGTACTCTCTCGTAAGAAAGCAGGTGAAAAGCCACGCCTGCCTTCAAACCTCTGTCTGCCTGACGAATCTAATTCATCAGCAAACACCTAAGGACATTTATCATGATGATGCGAATCGGGTTTTGTATTTTGGCCCTCATGGTTGCTGGCTCCCGTTCTAGCGCGCAGGACATTGTCGTTGCTGATTTTGAGTCCGCTAATTTCGGCGAGTGGAAAGCCGAGGGGGAAGCCTTCGGCAGCGGGCCGGTCAATGGTCACAAGCTGCAGGTGACTGGTTTTCGGGGAGCTAGGCTCGTCAATTCCTACGGGTCTGGAGATTCAGCCACTGGAGCAGTCACCTCGCCTCCGTTCGAAATCAACCGAGGGTTTTTGGCATTCTTGATTGGCGGAGGTCGGCATGAAGGTGAGACCGGCTTGGAGTTGTTAGTCGACGGCAAATCCGTTCGATCTGCCACCGGTGCGGATTCCGGATTACTTCGCTGGGAGTCTTGGGACGTTAGCGAGCTACGAGGAAAGCTGGCTACGATCAAGATCTTCGATCGAGCAAAGGGAGACTGGGGGCATATCAATATCGACCAGATTCTGCTGACCGATCAACGGCGCGCCGGAACTGGTTTGTGGCGGCTTGATGAATATCGACGCTCAAAAGAGTATTACCATGAGCCCCTTAGGCCCGCATACCATTTCACGCCCGAACTCAATTGGATGAACGATCCCAATGGGCTAGTTTACTTTGAAGGGGAATATCATCTGTTCTATCAACACAATCCACTGGGGAATGAGTGGGGACATATGAGTTGGGGGCACGCTGTCAGTAAGGATCTACTGCATTGGAAACACTTGCCAATTGCATTGTGGGAAGAGTATGGCGTCATGAACTTCTCGGGGAGCGCCGTTGTTGACAACAGCAATTCGAGTGGATTCGGCATTGCGGATAAGTCGCCGTTAGTCGCGATTTTTACGGGCAATAGCCAAGACCGTCAGACGCAAGACCTCGCCTACAGCAATGATCGTGGACGTACCTGGACAAAGTACGAAGGCAACCCCGTACTAGACTTCGGCCAGAAAGACTTTCGCGATCCGAAGGTGTTCTGGAGTGAATCGACAAAACGTTGGATGATGGTAGTTTCACTTGCAGAGCAAAAGAAGCTTCAGTTCTTCGGCTCGACGGATCTTAAAAAATGGACGCTGCTCAGCGAGTTTGGACCCGCAGGCACACCGAAGAAGTTGAATTGGGAATGCCCCGACTTGTTTGAATTACCTATTGAAGGAGAACCGGGTAAGACTCGGTGGGTACTGGAAGCCGACATGGGCAGCGGAGCCATTGCCGGTGGTTCGGGGGGCGAGTACTTCACGGGCGTTTTTGATGGCAATAAG
>JANMIS010000416.1:0-4399 GCA_031375925.1 Synechococcales cyanobacterium OTE_70_concoct_197_sub | reverse complement strand
TTCATCTAGGCTGGTATTGCGACAAATTTCCGTCCATTCAGTCTCCAAGGCCCATTGCTCCACGATGCTGACGAGTTCCTCTTCCAGCCAAATCGGAATCATCACGTCTTGGCGACGCTGACGCTGAAACAGACGACGGCGCAGGGGACGCAGGGATTCAATGGATTCAATGACGGGTTCAGAAAGGGCGTAACGGCTCCAGCTATCGGGCCGCGCCGCTTCTGTGACCAGTGCAGCACAGACGGCAGCCAAGTTGTGGGGATCAAGCTCATCCAGTTCTCCAGACATCACGGCTAACCCCAGCCATAGCTCGTTATCCCCGCGAATGGCCGCGATCGCCTGCCCCAGTTCCGTCGGCTGCAACCCATCAAGCGCCTGAAACTCTTGCAGCAATTCCACTAGGCCCAAGAAGTCATTCCAGTGCCGCTGGCTTTGGTGGCCCATTTTGGAGTTGCGGGCTTTGAGTTCGTCTTCGAGCAGCTCAATGCGGCGCTGGGCTTTGAGGATTTTGGCCCGATCGCCCCACTGGTGAACGGGGTGATTATCGATTTGAGCCTGGACACCTTGCATTCGTTGAAGCTGCGCGTAGACTTCAGGAGCGATCGCTTCGTCGTAGTCCAGGTTTGGCACTTTGCTGGCGATGACGGCTGAGTTTTCGTCGCCCTTGCGGGATTGACCAGGGCGAGGCACTAGATCATCAGGAATGGGGAGGCGATCGACGGCTTCTAGGCGTGGAATGTCAGGCCGCAACTGCACTACATCCGCGATGCTGGCGATATGCCAACGATTATCCCGGCTGAGACACAACAAATAGGGAAGCTGACCAGGGCCGGAAAGCTTGGTTACAAGGACTGCCGCAATGGGGACTGGGACTCTGACATTGTTGCCTTTGAGCATGAGCGCCGTGCCTGCTAAGGCGTAAGGCAACATCAGGACCAGTTCCTGCGCTTGAGATTCACTTGCTTGTAGTTGCAGCGTTTTGAGCAGCCGCTTCTCTTCGCGCTGACGGTCTTGAAGCTTTTCGTACTGGGCTAGTAGCTTCCAATCCACCTGACCCAATCGTTGCTTTAAGGTTTCGAGTTCGGTGACGATGCGATCGACTTCCTCGCGCTGAGGTTTGAGGGCAAAAGACGCCAAATATTGCGCAAAACTTCGCTCAATTAACTCCTTCACCTTTTCTAATGTGTGAACCTGCAACAGATTCAGCACCATACCGTAACTGGGTGTAAATTGACTGACCAACGGATCCGCGCCGCCCGTTGCAAGTTTCACCGATTCCCTTGACCCTTCGTAGGGTGATTGCACGGTCAGCACATAGCCAACTTTGTCCATGCCACGCCGACCTGCCCGTCCCGCCATTTGCAGAAACTCGGAACCGTTGAGCAATCGATGACCGCTATCCGTGCGTTTCGATAGGCTGGAAATCACAGTGGTGCGGGCGGGCATGTTGATCCCCGCTGCTAGGGTTTCGGTTGCG
The DNA here is from genome assembly GCA_031375925.1 of Synechococcales cyanobacterium OTE_70_concoct_197_sub. GTDB lineage: Bacteria > Cyanobacteriota > Cyanobacteriia > Leptolyngbyales > Leptolyngbyaceae > JAAFJU01. Next base: position 2,922 of record JANMIS010000416.1, on the reverse strand, counting down.
AATACGACTTTGACCAGACCTTGCTGGAACAGTTCCTCTACAAACCCTTTCCAAGCAGGAAGCAGCCCCGCATGGTGTGACGCAACCCCTCGAACGATCGCATTCAGTTGATTTTCCCGAGCAATTTCAGGGTTTCGCTCAACGAAGGCATCCACTTGAACTCGAATCATTTGAGATTCTTCAGGAGTGACTAAGCTCAGGGTGCTCATGTCTTCCATGGCCCGATCGCAGCCTCGACGACTGAAAATAAAATAAATAGCCGGAAGCATCTGTGCTTGAGCGAGCTTAGAAACGACAAAGCCGATCGCTGGAGCTTCAGGCCGTTTTTCCCCGCGAGGATTCGCCCCGCGAGGTCGATGTTTACCTCCCTTTGCCTTCAGCATGGGATTGATATTCTTACCTGATTCGTCTAGCAACGGGAAAATACCAAGCGGACTAGCGAAGGAAAATTGCAGCGGGACAGGTCGAAAGTCAGAGTAGATTAACTCCGTAGGTCCATGGATTTGGTTGATCCAGTCTGTGAGTTGATCGCTGTTGGCAACCGTTGCAGATAGCCCGACGAGCTGGATATCAGGCGGGCAGTAAATGATTGACTCTTCCCATACTGTCCCGCGCTGACGATCGTTCATGTAGTGACATTCATCCAAGACTACCGACTCAACGCCCATCATCGAAGTCCCAGTTTCACCAATCGCAGTTCCGTAAAGCATGTTTCGGAAGATTTCAGTGGTCATAACCACGATCGGCGCTTCTCGGTTAATCGATACATCCCCTGTCAATAACCCGACTGCATCATGACCGAACTGGTTACGGAAATCTCGAAATTTCTGATTTGATAGCGCTTTGAGTGGAGTGGTATAGAAAACCCGACGGTTTCGCTCTAAGGCACGATAGATGGCATACTCTCCTATTAGGGTTTTACCAGAACCTGTCGGAGCGCAGACGACAACTGACTTCCCGAGGTCTAAGGCTACGATCGCATCAAGCTGGAAACTATCTAGCTCAAAGGGAAAAATTTCAGAAGGGTCAACGCCGAAGATTTCGGGAGAATTAGTCACAGCTTCGTAAATCGAGGGATGAGAGTATACACGAATTCCTCAGATATCTAGTGTACGCCCACTTTGATCCAGCAAACTGCTGTAAATTGATCTATACCCAATCTCTCGGACTCCTGGATCATGGCCTCTGACAATACTGGAATAGAGCTATGGGCACAAACGCTGGAAAAGCTCAAGCTCAAAATGAGTCCGCCAACCTTTGAAACTTGGATCGCTAAGACAGTGGTTGAGAGCTTTGAAGATGATTGTCTAATGATTCGGACACCGCACCCTTTTGCTCAAAAATGGTTGACTCGTTACTACTTGCCCACTATTTTGCAATCGGTTCAAGATGTGGCAGGCCGATCGATTATTGTTCAACTGGTCAACGCCGCAAATCAAGACCCAGCAATTGAGTTTGATGATGCCTCTCTTTCATCATCAAAGTCCAATATTCCGCTTCCTGTAAAGCCCACGGTGCAACTTTGGCAGCCTTCGTCATCTCAGGAGTTTCGCCGATCGGAGCTAAATTCACGTTACATCTTCTCACGCCTGGTTGTAGGGCCTAATAACCAAATGGCTCACGCCGCCTCATTGGCTGTGGCAGAATCTCCGGGTCAAGAATTTAATCCATTGTTTTTGTGTGGCGGGGTTGGGTTAGGAAAGACGCATTTGATGCAGGCGATCGGGCATTATCGCTTGGAGATTAATCCAGAAGCTAGAATTTACTACGTTTCAACTGAGCGGTTTACCAATGACCTTGTGACAGCTATTCGTAAGGATAATATGCAGGCATTTCGAGAGCAATATCGCGAAGTAGATGTTTTACTGGTTGACGATATTCAATTTATTGAAGGGAAGGAATATACACAGGAAGAATTCTTTCACACGTTTAATACTTTGCATGAGACAGGTAAGCAAGTAGTGCTGGCGAGCGATCGGCCCCCCAATCAAATTCCGCGCTTACAAGAACGACTTTGTTCCCGGTTCTCCATGGGATTGATTGCAGATATTCAGCCGCCAGATTTGGAAACTCGCATGGCTATTTTGCATCGTAAGGCGGAGTATGAAAATATTCGTTTACCTCGAACGGTTATTGAATATATTGCTTCAACTTACACCTCTAATATTCGCGAATTGGAAGGTGCATTAACTAGAGCACTGACCTATACGTCGATCGCAGGGTTGCCGCTAACGGTGGAAAACATCGTTTCAGTTCTGAATCCGTCTATGGAAAAAGTTGAAGTTTCTCCCGGTGTTATTTTCGATGTAATTGTCGATCACTTTAGTATTCCTGCTACAGATCTTAAAGGGAATTCACGTCGTCGGGAAATCAGTACAGCGCGCCAAGTGGGGATGTATCTCATGCGCCACCATACGGGTTTGAGTTTGCCTAAAATTGGTGAAGAGTTTGGGGGTAAAGACCACACCACTGTGATGTATAGCTGTGAAAAAATCGACAAACTCAAGGAAACCGATCGAGAACTCTCCCAAACTTTGCGTCAACTCAACGATCGTATTCAGGCGATGAGCAAGAGTCGTCGTCGCTAAAATGATTGTTTAAATCTTATGGTGAAGCTCAAAACTGATGAGATTTTCTTATGAATCCTCTGAAAATGTTGGTTTGGTTGAGGCTTTGTGATTAAAGCTGTGGAAAAGTTTATGGTGACATGTGGATAACTGGAGAGAAATAGGAGTCCGATCGGTATTTTTTACTGTACGTAAATATACGTAATGCCCTCTGGCTTGCGTTTTAGGGGTTTTTCCACAGATCATCTGTCTGTCTCCTCGCATTGTCTGGAAAGATCCAGTTTTCCACAACCAAGATCACCCAAGAGGCTTTACAGTTTAAGCCTGGATTTTATCCAATTTTTGATTGTTCAAC
>JANMIS010001007.1:0-4644 GCA_031375925.1 Synechococcales cyanobacterium OTE_70_concoct_197_sub | reverse complement strand
GGCCGATCGATCGCGACGACCGGGAATAGAGCTTCAGTCTGTCGAGCGGCGGCCCAGTCTCGGGCACTGCCTTGTGGATCTGCATCGATGAGGAGGACGCGGGCTTTTTGGGTGAGGGTGATCGCATGACTCAGGTGAATGGCGAGGGTCGTTTTGCCTACGCCGCCTTTCTGATTTTGGACGGAGATAATCACGGGGATTTGTTTGATTTGGGTGTGATTACAATACAGGATTTTTTCTGGGTTTACGATTCGACTGATTTCAGGTTTTGCGGAAATGTGTATTTACAGAAATGCTGATTTAAAGAAGCTTATGGCGACTCGGGTTGCCCGAACCTCCGCCAAAATCAGGCAGCGCGTCGATCTCTCTCGCACCGCTTGAGTGCGATCGGTCGCCTAGCTAATGGTCGGCTACTTCCCGATCTTTGGAGCGGGCGATGAGGGTTTGGCGATCTCTCCCGATCGCCTTGCTTCGTCGATCGCGGTCTTTAGTAAGTAGGCTGCAAAAGTTGCTATGGGTTCACCTCTCGAATCTGCCCATTGTTGCAAATCCGAATAGTAAGGATCTGGGAAAGTAAGGTTGACCCGTTTCGCCATCTGTTTAGCATCCGTTTAATATCACTTTTATAGTAAACGGTCAAGCAATTTTACAAATTTTGTTCCTTTTGAGTAGCTCTTAAGTTTCTTGACAGAAACTCTTGGGGTGATATGATGATTTCTATTGCTCAAAACTTACGATCGTCCCCTCGAACTGGTTCCTTTTGTCGCTAACTTTAGGAACATTGCTACTTTTCGCGGTGGACCGTCCAAACCCAATCTGCTCCCTGTGATGGTTAATTGGGGAGGTTCTCGAACTTTTTTGGCTTGGAGAAATCTTGATCGACAATAAAGATTTTGACGATCGTTCCTGCATAAATCCCGCCAAGACGACCGTATATCAGCCATAAGTTCACTTTGTTCCTGACTTATGCTGAAGCAATCGATCGCCCTTTTAGCCTTCACTGCCTCGATTCTGTTGCCGACAACGATCGCAGCCGTGACAGCCATGACATCCCAACCCCAAAGCGCCAAACTTATTCAATCTCGCGGCACCCAAAAAATTCAGGTCAGGCTGTACGACCGATCGATCGAAGGTTTTTCAAGACTGGATACAACGGGTTTGTGTTAGTCCTTTTTCTCTGGCGTAGGATACGTCAAAATGATCCACCTCAGCGCTATATAGATCAAGAGAGTGTACTTTTGGGGTGGATCATTGGCCAAGGGCTAGAATGACCGCAATCTAGCCTTTTCCCTATTAACAATGGCTGCGCGATACCGCTTCTCCTTAGAAATTGATGACATCCGCGATCGGATCGAAACCCTGTACTCGACCGTCTGGTGGCGAGAGATGAGTCTTGCGGCGAAAATTCGGACGCTTGTGATTGAGCGTGTTGAGCAGATTGAAGAAAAAGCCCGATCGAATCCGCCTAAACCTTGAGGCCCCCTAACCCCCAATTCTGGGGAACCAGAACAAAGCCAAAACACTCTTTCACCCCCAGAATTGGGGGCGGGGGGGCGGTTCGCCCGAACCTCAGCAAATAAAGATTTCTGTAAATCTACTTTTCTGTAAATCTGTAAAGCCTTAAAGCATTCCATCCATCAAATCCATCACCCGTATCGCGCCCTCTGACAGTGCGCCCTCAGGGTTGTGTGTCACCTGAAACTCCAGTAACCCTTTCATCGAAATCAGCTTTAAACTATTTTCCGCTAGCGTGCTTGAGATAGTCTCTGCCGCAGGTAAATACCCGATCGCGCCCACATCCATTAGCGCCGCCCGCCGCAACTGCAAATCCGGCCCATTCAATGCCACGATGAGCCGATCGCCGTACTGGTTCTCTCCCGTAAGCTGATACATCGATCGGGCTGCTGCATACTGAATTCGAGGGGTGGGATGGTTTAGAAAGGCTTTGACTTTTGCTGTAGACTCCACAGCCTGCAAAGTTCCTAAGGCTTCCAAAATAGAATCGTAGGGTTCTGAAGAATCGGGTTGTTCCACAACTATGGAAGTTGAGGGGGACTAGCCCTTTAGATAGGTTTCGAGGCGCTTTTATAAGGGCTTAATAGCACGACGATCGCCCAACATCTCTAGGGACTGCGCCGCACCTTCTCTGACGTAATAGTCTGTGCAGTCTAGCGCCGCTATGAGGGCCGGAACAGCTTCAACGGCTCTAATCTTCCCTAATGCTCTCGCGGCGTTTCTGCGGAGGGGATAGCCGCCTTCTGGGGTGCGATCGGCTTCGTCATCCAATGCGGCGATCAAAGCTGCTGTTGCGATCGGATTGACCACTTTAAATTTGCCAAACCACCAAGCTGCATAAAACCGCAAACTCGTGTCGTCACCCTGAAGGTGATCGATCGCTTGTTCCAAAGTCAACGGCTCGGCAAATTGCGGTTCAGGTTCAGAATTCATAAATCTGTATCCAACTCGGAATTTTCTGGGGTTAGTCTGTGTGCCGATCGCTCTGTCAAAGCATAAACCCGATTGTCCGTCCCTACTGAATGACCAAGTTCAGTTACCCTCCAGAGAAACATCATGCTCAAACACACAATTGCCCTGTTAGCGTTTACTTCCTCGATCGCTCTGCCCGTAGCCCTTCTGCCCGTAGCCCTAACGCCCCAGCCAGCCCAAGCGATGTGTGCGGCACCCACAACCTTAACGGGGACTTGGCAGGCCAATGATGGAGGTACCTATCAGATTAGGGAATCCGGTAACAGAGTCTTTTGGCAAGGTAAAAGTCGAGATAATGGTAAAACTTGGAATCACATTTTTAGAGGTATCCGATCGGGCAACATTATTACCGGAAACTGGGCCGACCAACCTTCCGGACAAATTCACTCGAAAGGAATGCTTAAGCTTCAAGTTAAACTATCTCCCTCTGGTAAGTCGATCGAAAGCTTCACCCGAATCCAAGCTACAGGCGGCTTTGGTGGATCACGCTGGTATAAACCTTGTAACGATGTCAATTACAACGGCGTATAGGTGATCTGTTTTAACTAATTTGATTTTGCCATTTGTCGTTCTAGGTCAAACAAAAATCCATGAATGTATTCTTCAGTCCATTCTTCGCCGTAGAACCGTTTGAACATTCCACGGGCGGGGTCTTTTTCCGATCGGTACCGCAAATATTTCAATTGCGAGGCTTCAATCTCTGCCAGTTTTTCCGGGTCTGTGACAGGTTCTGCGGTTTCGACCAACGTTAAATAAGCATTCAAATACTCTTTAAACGCACCAAACACATGGGTCTCTAATGCACCGGGTTCGGTGGGTCTTGTCCAGAGAAATGCGGGAGAAAAGAAAGGCTTTGCTTCTTCGGGGAAGTCGCCGCCCCAGGGCAGTAGGGCTTTGTATTTTTCAAAGATGGGCATGACGGGTTTTGAATATTGCGCTTCGTAGTCTGGTGTGTGAAACAAGGGCTGCATATCGATCGCAATCAAATGACCACCGGGCAGCGTGACCAAATCAGCGCCAAAAAAAGGCAAATCATAGTTCAATCTCGGGAAAATCACAAAGTTTAAAACCTGAAGCGCTGCGCCCCCTTGAACATGAGCGGCACGAATTTGGCGAAGTTTTTTGGATTGAACGCCGTAGCTTTCGGTTAAGACTGTTGAGGCCCGATCGCCCTTTCCCACGATTGCTGATTTGGTTTTGAAGCCCTCGGGGATGGGATAGGGGGTCAGTTCTAGGCGATCGTTGAGTTGTCCGATCGCATGATTGAGGAATGGCTGGTAGAGAGTCATGGGAAATGAGGAGAAGTGAACAGAGATTCTGGCTGCCCGATCCCCTTAACCCCCTTAAAAAGGGGGGACCGGAGCCACGCTAATCATTTCTCAAAGTCCCCCTTTTTAAGGGGGATTTAGGGGGATCGGGGATTGCGACGAAGTCCTGATTAATGGGCGGCGACTAATTGTTTGGCATCTTCGAAGAGGAATTCAAACAAGAAACGGCTGGCCCATTCGCCTCCGAAGTGACTGCTGAATAAGCCATGGGCTGGGTCGCGATCTGCGCTGTATTGGTCGTACTCGCGTTGGGCTTTGGCTACTCTGGCAATATCACTTGGGTCAGTTAAGGGAGTTGCGTCCGCTAACATTTGCCAATACAAATCTAGATAGGCTTGGAATGCTTCAAAGACACGAGTGGGAATGGCATCGGGTTCGACTTTTGCAAAGAGGAGATACTTTGAGAAATACTGATTTGCATCGTAAAACTTCATTTCTAAATCCTGGGAGAGATCAGGATATTGTTCATGTAATGCTTTGAGCGGCGCAATGTATTTATCAATGTAAGCTGCGTCTTGAAACAATGGCTGGAAGTCCATGACGATCAGGTTTTTGACCTTGCCGAAGGAGAGGAAATCAACGCCTAGGAAAGGAAGCTCGTAGCAATGGTTTGGGTACATGACGCTATTGAAGACTTCTAACGTTTCCCCTGCGACCATGTGGGTGTAACGAATTTTGCGAAGTTCGGGGCATTGGTAGGCCCAGCTTTGAATGGTGGAGGGGGATTTGCCACGATCGCTGATTTTATGGTCGAGACCTGCGGGAATGGGGCGGGCCTGAAGGTCAAATTTTCGGAACAATTCCTGTTGGAGATGCTCGACAAAAGGCT
>JANMIS010001000.1:0-1464 GCA_031375925.1 Synechococcales cyanobacterium OTE_70_concoct_197_sub | reverse complement strand
ACTATAGCTCACTACGGGAAGTTTCGATCGAGTTTAATCTGACACGATCGGTTTAAGTGGGGTCGATTTTTGAGTAGTGCGGGTTTTGAAGGTGCGGGCAGTGGTTTTGACTCGGCTGGACTTACGATCGAGTTCCTTTTTACGATCGACTTTTCCAGCAGAAGGACAAAGTTCAGTCAGTTCACAGACTTCGCACAGTGGCTTGCGCGCATCGCACACTTCGCGTCCATGGTAAATCAAGTGAATCGAGGTGTTTTCCCATTCAGGCTGTGGAAAGAGCTTCATCAAGTCACGCTCGATTTTCACCGCATCTTGGTGCTTAGTAAAGCCCAGACGGTTGCCGAGCCGCGTGACGTGGGTATCGACGGTAAAACCGAGGTTCAGTCCGTAGGCGTTAGAGGATACGACATTGGCGGTTTTGCGGGCGACTCCAGCGAGGCTGGTGAGATCCTCCATGGTGCGTGGGACTTCGCCGCCGTAGACTTCGACAATGCGCTGGCAGGCGGCACGGATATTTTTAGCTTTGTTGTGATAAAACCCGGTGGATTTGACGTAAGTTTCAAGCTCTAGCAGGTCACTTTCGGCAAAGTCGATCGCATCCCGGTACCGATGAACAGGGCAGGCGTCACTTTATTCACCCGTTCATCGGTGCATTGGGCCGCAAGAATGGTTGCGATCATCAGTTGCAACGGTCCGTCGTAATTGAGAGAGCAAGTTGCATTGGGATAGAGCCGCTTGAGGGTTTCGAGCACTACGATCGCTCGTTGTTTTTTGGTGAGTTTACGCGACTTGGGTTCAGTCATAAGGGGGCTACATAAAAATTGAGCTTTTGATTAACTGCCCCTCAGAATGGACAGAGCTGATTCATGTTGCGAACTACCTAGCCGCAACAAATTCATCCACAGTTAATGCAGCAGCACGAATTAAACTCCGCAAAGTTCCTTTCGCCACTTCACGGTGATTAGGAACCGACAGCGTTATGAGTGTCTCGTCCTTCGTCATAATTATATGGCTACCTGCCTGTCGCACAGCCTCCCAACCCAACGACTCAAAAACGCGCACGACTTCGCGCCCACTCATTGCGGGTAAGGCAGAACCCATTATGCTAAAACCTCAACCTGAGAAGTTTCTAGAGTGAGCGGTATTCCACGTTCTGCTCGAACCTGTAGACAAGATGTGATCGCATCTTTGATATTCTCAAGAGCTTCTTGTTTGGTCTGACCTTGACTCACGCAACCCGGAATGCCGGGGCACTCCACAACCCAAATTCCGTCTTCATCACGATCAAGCGTTACGCTGAATCTCATAGCCATTTCCTCGACAAAGGACTCTCTATTATCATTTTACCCTGCCATGCCGATCACTTCTGACTATGTGACTTCAGAGTCCCTCGTAACAAAAGGGACTCTGAAGATTGAGTTTTAGCGATCATCTAAACATTTTAAGCCTCAATCACCACCCGCA
>JANMIS010000990.1:0-4345 GCA_031375925.1 Synechococcales cyanobacterium OTE_70_concoct_197_sub | reverse complement strand
GTTGTATCTAAGATCATGAAATAGATTGATCTAAATTTAGGGTGGGATAATGTTTTTTGTCCCACCCTGGATTTCAATCTACGACTCATACCTATCTCGATGTTGACATTAGAACGCTGTGATTATTCTTGCCTTCTATCGCCAATATCTGAATCAAACTGAACCTTGAAAATTAGGAATAATTAAAATGGCTACCATTCAACAGCAAAAGATTCGCATTCGTTTGAAAGCGTACGATCGTCGTCTCCTAGACACCTCCTGCGACAAGATTGTCGAAACAGCAAACCGGACCAATGCGACTGCGATCGGTCCCATCCCCATGCCCACTCGTCGCCGAATCTATTGCGTCCTGCGGTCTCCCCACGTAGACAAAGATTCCCGTGAGCATTTCGAAGTGCGTACCCACCGCCGCATTATTGATATTTACCAACCGTCTTCGAAGACGATTGATGCCTTGATGAAATTAGATTTACCATCCGGTGTTGACATCGAAGTTAAGCTCTAAAAAACTGGTCTAAGTTTAAAGTCTCTTTGGTGTGAAAACTGAAGAGATTTTTTGTGAGGAATAGTTTGGATCATGACTCAAACATTCAGCTTGATTTTGATGTGTAATCAGGCCCCGATAAACGTTACATTAAGAAGTATATACTTTTGCCCTTAGGCCGCCGTTCCCCATGACTTCCTCCACTGTTCGGGAATTACCGCTATTCCCTTTGCCCGGTGTGATTCTGTTTCCAGGTCGCCCGTTGCCGCTACATATTTTTGAGTATCGCTATCGGATGATGATGAATACCATTCTGGAAAGCGATCGTCGGTTTGGGGTACTGCTGTGGGATCAAGAGAAAAATGCACCGTCCAATATTGGTTGTTGTGCAGAGATCATTAAGTTCTATCGATTGCCGGACGATCGAATGGAAGTGCTTACCTTGGGACAGCAGAGATTTCGGGTTTTAGAAGAAGTCCGTGATAAACCCTACCGCGTGGGACTTGTAGAATGGCTTCAAGATAAGCCGACTTCTGTGGATTTGCGCCCTATGACTCGCGATGTTAGTCAGCTTTTGCAGGATGTGGTGCGCCTGTCGGGAAAGCTTTCGGGTGAAGCGATCGACCTGCCGGATGACCTGCCCGATACGCCGATCGAACTGTCCTACTGGATTGCTAGCAATTTGCGCGGAGTCCCAGAAGAGCAGCAGGCATTGCTAGAAATGTTGGATACGGTGGAGCGTTTAGAACGGGAGTCTGAAATTCTGACCTCGACGCGCAATCATCTGGCCGCAAGGACCGTTTTAAAAGATACGCTGGGCGATGGATTTCCGGTGGAATAGCCTTGAGTCAAGCTTTGGGATCTGATGATCGGGTGTAATCAACTAGGTCATAGCTCCCAAACAGTTTCAAAACTTCAGCATGCTGCATCAAATCTGCGATCGTCGCCTTTGTTTCAGCCCGACGAATATCTGCTTCGAGATCTAAGAAAAAAACATACTCTCCCATCGATCGCTTTGTCGGGCGGGATTCGATGCGGCTGAGGTTAATGCCCCGATCGGAAATGATCTTCAGCATTTTCAGGAGCGTTCCAGGGCGATTGGCCGCCATGCTGAAAGCCAATGAGGTTTGGGTTCCGCCAAGGCTGGGCTGATTGCTCAGGACCAGAAACCGAGTGCAATTCTCTGGGTAGTCGTTAATCGGACAGGCTAAAATCGGAAGGTTGTAAAGTTCAGCGGCGCGTTTTGAAGCGATCGCGCCCCAGGTTGGATTATCTATAAGTTGCGGCAAGATTTCCGTAGTGGAATTTGTCGGCTGGGTCTTGGCGGTGGGGCTGTGATGGGAAAGCCAAGTTTGGCATTGGGCCAGGGCTTGCGGATGAGACTGAACTAAAGTTAGCGCCGCAGCTTCAGAAGCATAGGGCAGTAGCGCGTGCTGAATGGGAATCACCAATGCCTGTTGGATATGAAGCGGATCCAGCCTCCAAAGACTATCCATCGTCATAGTAACGCCACCCTCGACGGAGTTTTCCACAGGGACGATCGCCAAGTCAGTCTGACCCGCTACGACGGCTTGTAAAGTTTGGTTAATTGTGGGAAAGGCGACGAGGTGGGAGGCTTGTGTCAGCGTTGTAGCATAGGTGATGGCGGCAAGCTCTGCGTAGGTTCCAGTAGGTCCGAGGTGGGCGATCGTGAGTGGCATAGGCTTTTTGAGGACTTTTTGAGGGATTTTTTACGCAAATTCATGGAGATTTCCGTAACATTGCTGAGAAGCGACTTGGGGTTCCTTACAATAAACTATATCGAGTGTGGATTCAGTTGAGTTCAGATTGAGATTGAAGAAAACAGCGCAGCAAGAATTCTGCACGACACCTCTACTCAACCATGATTTCGGGACGCCTCAAGGATGAAGCAAATGCGATTAATCACGACCCAGACCGTCGAATTGACTGTTCCACCCCAGACTTCTGCGATCGAAGACTATCTCCGATCGCCCGAACGGCTGATGCAGACGCTGGCCCCATCAGAGCATCTTCAGCGCCTTGGTCCTAGCCAATATCGTCTCACCATTGCTCCCATCTCTGTGTTGAGTCTGACGATCGTACCGATCGTGGATTTGAATGTGTGGTTAGACGAAGGACAGAAGGTTCAAATCGAGTCCGTGGCCTTTGAGATGCAGGGCTTGGAAGGGCTTCAGGGTCGGTTTGACTTCAAGCTCGTCGGAGAACTCTACCCAGTCCATACCCCTCGCGAGGTTTTGCTTCGGGGAAATGCGTTGCTTCGGATTGACTTGGGCTTACCAACAGCTTTTCGGTTAATGCCGCAGTCCGTTATTGAAGGCGCAGGTAATGTTGTCCTGAACGCAACCTTAGGCAGCGTGAAAGGCAGATTATTAAAGAATTTAATCCGTGATTATCAACAATGGTCGTTGGAGCAATCTGAAGCCGTGGCCTTGGGCGGTGATTAATCCAACTGCTTAAGCTGAGCGATTGCGGCTTGAATGGGAGCATAGGTTTTTCGGTGCCAGGGCGTGATTCCCAAGGTTTTGATCCCCTCTAAATGTTGCTTTGTGCCATACCCCATATTGCGTTCCCAGGCATAGCCGGGATAGCGGGCTGCTAATTTTTTCATCAGCCGATCGCGCCGCACTTTAGCGACGATCGAGGCACAGGCAATAGCATAGGATTTCGCGTCACCCTTGATGATGGTGGTAACAGGCGTACCGAGACCGACCTTAATTCCTCGACCATCAATTAAGGCATGGTCCAGGGGGCGAACCCGATCGATCGCCCGTCGCATTGCCAAATAGGACGCTTGTAACACGTTGACCTGCTCGATTTCCTGCACTGAGGCCATGCCAACACCCAAAACAACAGCCTGACGACAAATTTGCTCAAAGGCTCTCTCGCGCTGGGCCGCTGATAGTTTTTTAGAATCCCGGACTAGGGCGATCGGTTCAACGTTCACCGGAATCAGTACCGCCGCTGCCACGATCGGACCCGCCAAGCAGCCTAAGCCGACTTCATCAACCCCGACCACCCGCAATAACCCCCGTTTCCAGAGATCGCGTTCAAATTCCAACGTCGGACCTGTCACTCTTAAAAAGCCCTCAAAAAAGCCCCCTGTTCGGGGGCGATATCAAAAGTTTTAGCTCAATCTTTTGGCTCAATCTTTAGGTTGCAGAAGAACGGCGGCGACGGCGACGAGGCGCACCATTTTCATCCACGGCATCGTTAACTTCAACGCCTTGATTGACCTCTGACAAGATTTCCATCTCCATCTGCGATTCATATTGAGGCTGAGAGATTTCAGAAGAATACTCGCTGCTCAACATCGGCGCTTCTTGATCTAGGAAGCCAGATTCGATCGCAGCATCCATCGATCGTTTAATCGGTGGAGCAATGGTCCCGTCACTCCGTCGATCGACCCGACCGCGTTGACGGTACGCAGGGGGCGCGTCGAATTCAGAAGTCCCGAATTCTGATTCAATGGCTGCTAAGGGTTCAGACTCCTCAAACTCCAAGGCGATCTCTTCTACAGAGGGCGCTTCACCAGGGGCATAGACCTTGATGATGGCTGAACGAGGATTTTTCGGTGTTTGTTGAGACAGAATCTAGGGGGAATTACCCATCCATGCGTAGACATCCTGCTCATCTGAGGTCATCTCGACATGAATGACTTCGGGTGGCTCACTGGGAATCCGATCGCGACGGCCTCGATTACGCCGTTCTTCAAAGCGAGATTCACGACTTTCCCGCTCCGGCTTTTCAATGGGAAGATCTTCTTCCGGCTGAAATTCGAGAGTGTCATCTACCTCTTCATCTAGAAGCGGCAAATCATAGCGGCTGGGAATCCGATCGACG
>JANMIS010000976.1:0-3451 GCA_031375925.1 Synechococcales cyanobacterium OTE_70_concoct_197_sub | reverse complement strand
CAATTAACCCAAACCGCTGTTCTAGATCATAGAGCGTGATTTTGTCTGCCGAGATTGTTTGGAGCATTCGATCGTCCTCAGTGAAATGATCTTCCTAGTTTAGCACTCCAAAATCTTTAAGCTCGGCATGAAATTTCAGATCAATTTGGGCAGAGGGTTATTCTTCTAGGGGTGATCGTGACCATTTTCGCCACTCACTCGCGCTGCGAATGGCAAACCAAAATAAAAATAGGGCAATAATTCCACCTTGATGGGGCGCATTGACCGCAAAAATAACTAGCAAAATACAAAGAAAGTCTTGGCACACGATCGCCCACATTGGTAATCCTCGCAGTCGATAAAACCAGCCAACTTGGACTAATTGCAGTACAAAAGCCAAAAGCCCACTGACAATTCCCAGTAAAACAATGATTTCATTACTCAGATCTGTCGCACGGGCGATCGCGACGCCCAAAAGCCCTCCCACCAAAGGACTCAAAGCCAACTCTAAAATCTGGGCAATCCGAATGCTAAATCGATTTTTAGAGGCCAGCAACTCAAACAGGGAACCAGCTACCAAAATACCTAATAAAATCGGTGGCGAAATGTGTTCCAAAATCGGAACCTTCGACCATAAATTTGATCCCGCCAGGCAACCAATCGTCAATAATGGCAAGATCGATCGCATTCCTGCTGCTGCTGATACCGCCAAAACAGCCAAGACAATCTCTAACATCCTCTAACATCGATTTTAGGTTAAAAACAAAATTGGATAAATAGCTTAATTTATAATTCATTATTTTTTATTGTAGAGGTCTATGTTCAAGTTTGCATCAGAATTTATTGAAGAATTGTAGGAAGTTTTAGCTTGTATCCATAGAGAAGGGCGATCGAACTGCCTTATTTCCTCTAAACTGAAGACAACAACGGCATGGGGTGCGTGATCCCAAGGGTGACTATGATGGATACTACACTTCAAGCTCGCTATGAAAAAACCATTGATGAACTCATTACAGCAACCCTAAAGGGCAAAATCAGCGGCACGTTTCAGATTTACGATCGCATCGTGCAGGAATTTGAAACGGGAAGTGATGAGATTTTCGATCGCAGCATAGACGATCGCAGCCAAATAATTGCGATGAATTTGGAGTCTGATGACGATCTTAAGCAAGCAAAAGCCATCCGTCAGCAGCGCGCCCTGAAGACTATTCAATCGGAATGGAAACGCTATCAAGGTGCGCAGCAACGCAAAGATACGATCGCTTCAGCCCTAAGCCAAATCCTAACATCAGATCCAGACGTTCGGCTCAGTGCATGGCTCAATACCATTGATCTAAACCATCCCAACTCCCTCACTTTAGATCAGCAAAAGGAACTCGCGACTCGATTGAATAGTATGAAGGGAGAAGATGAGGTGATGGGTGCGATCGTAGAAGGGATTCCCTTAGGCTTGAAGACTTGGAAAAATCTGGAATTACATTTGGTGGGTTGGCTCTTTGAACGATCGTCTAATCTAGGGTTTTCCAATGAGCCAGAGTCGGTGGGGCCTTGGAAACTTTGGGCCAAGGAAGTGAAAAGTGAGATACCCCAATCGCTGTTCACGATAATGCTTCAGTCGGATTCGGATATTGAAAATTGGACAGCGGAGGTGAACGATCGCGATTGGGTGGAGCTAACGATCGTGCTATTGACGGCCCAGCGAGGACTGGTCGCCTGGGCCGAAACGCAACCCTACACCTCAAAAGGCGGTCGTCAACTTTGCATTTCAACTTTCTTAACTTTTACTATTCTGTGGACTAAGTTATCAAGTCACTTTGCGACCTTAAGACCGAGTTTGCAAGCCGTGAGTTTTCAAATTGTGATGCAACTATTGAGAAGCTTTTCCCAGAAGCCCTATTTCCCGTTTTACGGTGGAATGGTGGCATTGTTATCGCAGGGTGGGGTGAATGATTTGTTGACGTATTTGGATGCGCCGCTGCGACAGGTGCCACAGACGCAGGAGAAAGCCAGAATCATGACATTGATTGGGTATTCGCAGCAGGTGATTCGGAATACTGAGGGCGCGATCGGCTTCCACCGGGAGGCATTAGAAATCGCAAAATCTGCGGATGATCATCTCTGTGCCATTGCCAATCTTAATCATCTCAGTCGCACCTATGCGATTGCTAAAAACTATGATGAAGCAATCGCATTTGCACAGCAGGCGCTGATTTTTGCCCGACAAAAAGGTGATTCATTAGGTCAAGCAAACGCATTAGCAAATGTTGGCTACAGTGAAATTTTACGATCGCGTCAGTTCGATCGACTCGATGAAGATAGTGCAGAGATTCCGATTTCGCAATTGATGCAGGGACTACAGTTGGCAAGCGGTCAGGACGATCGGGCTAGTCAAGCATTATGCAATAACAGTTTGGGCATTGCTTATGTGATGATCAATCAAGCGTCCAAAGCGTTGCCTTATTTGATGCAGGGCTTACAAGCTGCGCAAGAGTCGGGCGATCGGTATTTGCAAGGAATGAATTTAACCTATTTTTCTGCGGCTCAGGCATTGCTCGGAAAATCAGAAGAAGCAATGCTGTATGCAATCTTAGCCATGTATACCTTAGAACAAATTCAGGCGTCCGAATGGCAACAGTCCCGCAATGATCTATTGATTTTGCGGGGACGGTTGGGGTTGGAAGTGTTCGATGCGCAAATGCAGGCGTTACGATCGCAGGTGATCCGATCGATCGGGGTGGATGGGTACGATCATGTGCTGACATTGCTGAATTGATTGATAATCCCCAATGCTGCGCGATCGTGGCCTATTTATAATTCAAATTGTAAATAGCCATAATGCTAAGATATTAACATACCAATGTGGATAGAGTGGAGTCACCAAATGGGACTGACTTATGCGGATGTTGAATTAATTAATAGCGATGACATCGGTGCGGCGGCAGCGGGCTATATTTCAGAGTCGCAGATTCGACGGCTTATAATGCCGATTTTAGTAGATACCGGGGCAAGTATGATGTCAATTCCGCCGTCTGTTCGCTCACATCTAGGTCTCCGCAAAACAGGCGAAGGTGATGCAGAACTAGCAGATGGTTCGATCGTGCAGTTTGATGTTGTGGGGCCGGTCGAGATTCGCTACCAAACTCGTCATGCCGTTGTGGAAGCATTAGTTGCGCCGATCGAGACAGAAGCATTACTCGGCGCAATTCCGATGGAGGCAATGGACGTTCTAGTGCATCCCTTACATCAAACCTTAATGGTGAACCCAAAGAGTCCGATGAAAGCGAAGTATGTGATGAAGGGCGTGCGATCGATTTAAAGGCACTATCCCCAATGCTGCGCGATTTGGTTATCCCCAACGCTGCGCGATTTGGTTATCCCCAACGCTGCGCGATTTGGTTATCCCCAACGCTGCGCGATTTGGTTATCCCCAACGCTGCGCGATTTGGTTATCCCCAACGCTGCGCGATCGGCA
>JANMIS010000971.1:0-3596 GCA_031375925.1 Synechococcales cyanobacterium OTE_70_concoct_197_sub | reverse complement strand
CAGATACCTTGGCGGCTAATCCCAGCGACTGGACCGTGGTCACAGATCTCAAACCCAGTCCCGCAGAACTACAGGAAATGCTATTTGCTTGGAAGATTTGTAAACATGTGAAATCCAATGCGATCGTCATCACAAAAGACCGCACCACCCTCGGCGTTGGCGCAGGCCAAATGAATCGCGTCGGGTCCGCCAAAATTGCCATAGAACAGGCCGCCAACAAAATTCAGGGCGCAGTCCTCGCCAGTGACGGGTTCTTTCCCTTTGATGACAGTGTGCGATCGGCAGCCGCAGCCGGAATCAAACTTCTGATTCAACCCGGTGGCAGTATGCGAGATGCAGATTCGATCGCGGCTGCCAATGAATTAGGCGTCGTCATGGTGATGACAGGCGTTCGTCACTTCATGCACTAAAAACCGCCCCTAGCCCCAATTGTGGCCATTTAAACCCTCATGTCCCCCAGGATTGGGGGCTAGGGGGCAGCAAAACCCAAATCAAAGACGATCTGCTCCAAACACCAGAATGCCCGCTATTGTTAATAGCGTAGGGTTTTTGCCAGATACTGTGACTATTGTTTTTACCGATCGCCTCTCTCACCAAGACCGTCTAGAACCGACCTTAACGCTATCGCTAACCGCTGAAGAACGGGCGCAGACTGCTTTGCGCGGCTACTCAGATCAAGGACTGCCGATCGCGCTTCAGCTCACTCGGGGAACGGTTCTCCAGGAAGGCGACTGGCTCAAGGCCCGCACCGGAGAACTGATTCAAATTCTGGCCAAGGAAGAACCCGTCCTCACCGTATCTTCCCTATTTCCCCTTGCGCTGCTCCAAGCGGCCTATCACCTCGGCAGCCGCCAGGTTCCCCTAGAAATTACCTGCACCCATCTTCGGATTCTTCCGGACCCTCGACTTCGCCAACTCCTAGAGCATCGCGGACTCTCGATCACAGAGGATATCGCCCCATTTCAGCCCGAGGCTCATATTTGATTTAGATTCCCCTTAACTTCGCTGCCGCATCTGAAGATAGGCAATAAATCCCTCTTCATGAGGCTCAACCCGCACCACTGAACCATCTTCTTGACGAAGTAGAAGCCCTTGTAGTGGCTCCATTTGAATGGTCTGATTGATTAAAGAGGCGAGACTCAACGCTTGTAAGGTTGCAGTGGCAAGCTTTCCTAGGGGGCGGGAGATCACGATCGGAAACCCAGATGCATCAAACTTCCCAACACAAATCAGCGTCTCTTCGCCATCGTCACTCAACAGAGAAAGTTCTTCATCCATAGCTGAGATTCATCAAAAGGAATAAATTTAACCCCAAACCAAAGACCCTAAAAATAGCCCATATCCTATGGTTCCCTGATGTGGGGCAATGTCAACGGAAGGGCGGCGCATACATTAGGCCCCCTTTATTCCAAAGCGCATTCTGACCGCGCGGTAGATTTAAGGGCGTTTTGGGTCCGAGATTACGATCGTAAATTTCCCCATAATTCCCCACCTGCCGAATCATTCGCACCACAAAATCATTCGACATTCCCATTCCTTTTCCCAAATCTCCCTCAACCCCGAGTAATCTCCGAACGGTGGGATCTTTACTCTGCAACTTTTGATCAATATTTTGAGAAGTAATGCCCAGTTCCTCGGCTTCAATCAGTGCATAAATCGTCCATTTCAATACATCTTGCCACCGCGAATCCCCGTCAGACACCGCAGGCGCGAGGGGTTCCTTGGAGAGGGCTTCGGCGAGTATGGTGTGGTCGTCGGGCTTGGCGAGCTTGGTGCGGCGAGAAACAAGCTGCGATCGATCGGCAGTCACTCCTTCGCAACGTCCTTCAGAATAGGCGCTAAAAACGGTATTGATCTCTTCAAAAACGATCGGTTTGAAAGGAATTTCGCGCTTCCGCATTTGGTCCGTTAGGTTTTGCTCTGTGGTGGTGCCAATTTGGATACAAATAGATTTGTTTTTTAAGTCTTCTAGTTTGGTAATTTTGTCGCCTTTACGCACCATAATTGCCTGACTGTCGTAAAACACCACAGGCCCAAATTCTAGTCCCACAGAAGTGTCTCGGCTCACGCTCCAAGTGGTATTGCGACTGAGAATATCAATTTCCCCGGTTTGCAATGCGGTAAAGCGTTCCTTGGCGTTTAGATTGCGAAATTCGACCGCTTTGGCATCATTGAACATCGCGGCTGCGATCGCCCGACAGATATCCACATCTAGCCCCACATAGTCCCCATTTGATTGCACAAAACTAAATCCCGGCAATTCCCCACTCACCCCACATTGCAACTCGCCCCGCGCCTGCACCACGCCCATACGGTTGCGCTGTGCTCCTCCTGTTGCCTCACCTTCAGTCTCCGCACCACAGGCGGTCAGGCCCAAGAGAAGAACGATCGTCAGAGGTTTCATACAACTGATCCAATGAGTAATCCAATGAGGCACAGATTTTTTGGGAGACATGGCGATCGGGGGGATAGGTGGGTTTATTCTAATACCAAATGATCTATAGAATCACCCCCGAAGCCATGCAATTTGCCGATCGCATCATTCCTCTCCAGCAAAACGTTTTCGCCGATATCGATCGGGCCAAAGCTCAGGTGAAACAATCCGGTCTATCTGTTATTGACCTATCGTTGGGTTCATCGGACTTGCCGACGAGTCCAGCCATTTTAGAGACGATCGCAGCGGCTCTCCAAGACCCCAGTACCCACGGGTATTTGCTATTTAACGGCACTCAAAAATTTCGGTCTGCGGCGGCGCTGTGGTATGAGCGGAAGTTTGGGTTGGCGATCGACCCGGAGACGGAGGTGTTGCCGCTGATTGGGTCTCAGGAAGGGACGGCCCATTTGCCTCTGGCGATTTTAAATCCGGGGGACTATGCATTGCTGCTTGATCCGGGCTATCCGTCCCATGCGGGCGGCGTTCATTTGGCAGGAGGGAAGATTTATCCCATGCCTATTTCTGCTAAAACTGATTTTCTTCCCATTTTCAAAGACATTCCTAAAGATGTTTTAAATCAATCCCGAATGATGGTGCTGAGCTATCCCCATAATCCCACCAGCGCGATCGCATCGCTGTCTTTTTTCCAAGAAGCCGTTCAGTTTTGTCGGAATCACAATTTGGTTTTGGTTCATGACTTTCCTTATGTGGATTTGTTCTTTGGTTCTGATCCAATGCCGTCAGTCTTACAAGCCGATTTAAGCAAATCCTGTTCCATTGAGTTATTCACTCTTTCTAAAAGCTACAACATGGGAGGGTTTCGCATTGGGTATGCGATCGGCAACCGTGAACTGATTCAAGCCTTGCGGCAAATCAAAGCCACGGTAGATTTCAATCAATATCGTGGGATTTTGGATGCGGCGAGTGTTGCATTAACGGGTTCGCAAAATTGCGTGAGTCACACAGTAGAAACCTTTAGAGAACGATCGGCTACCTTTATTAAAGCGATGGCTGCGATCGGTTGGCCTGTCGCAATGCCGGATGCTGCAATGTATATCTGGGCGAAGATTCCCGATTCGCTAGGGGAACGCTATTCACAACAGTCTATGAAATTTTGCATCGATTTAATGAAAGCCACGGGAGTAATTGCTTCGCCGGGGGT
>JANMIS010000962.1:0-4755 GCA_031375925.1 Synechococcales cyanobacterium OTE_70_concoct_197_sub | reverse complement strand
CGATTTCGATCGTGACAGCACAAGAATTGTTTAATGGCTGGGTCGTACGGATTAACAATGCAAAAAACACAGATGATCTACTGCGTTGGTATGGGAAATTTTCTGGCGTAGTCCATCTCTGTAAGAGCGTGCCAGTTTTGCCATTTGATCAAGCTGCTGCAACTCAGCTTGATCTGCTGCTGAGAGAAAACCAGGTATTAGCCAAGCAACGATTGCAAAAGGATATGCGCATTGCAGCAATTGCATTGGCCAATAATGCCACGGTTGTGACTTGCAATTATCGTGATTTCTCCCTGGTTCCAGGGCTATCAATTGTAGATTGGTCAACCTAGTCGATAAATCCAAACGATCGGTTTCCCCCTAATTCTAAACCAACAAAAAACAGATTCCGGACTCCACACCGCTCAAGGCGAATTTTACAAGAAGAGTTGCGATCGATTCATTCATCACAATGTTCGATCGCAGCTAGGGTTCTCTACCCAATCCCCCAATCCAAAAACAGTTGTCCCTAAATCGGCAACCGATCGATGTCTTTATTCGTCCCAATCACCACGATCGCATTCCCTTTCTTCAAAGCCGTATTGGGTTCTGGGTTAACGGTAAATTTTCCGTCTTGACTGTAAGCGAGTAAGTTCAGACCATAGCTCGATCGCAGTTGCAATTCCGCAATGGTTTTGCCATTAAATTTCTCAGGAACAACGATTTCGACAATGCTGTTGTCGGCATCAAGATCCAATCGATCGAGAATGGCAGGCTTCGTCAACGACAGCGCTAGATTGCAGCCCGCTTCATGTTCTGGAAACACCACATGGTCTGCGCCCACTTTGCGAAGCAGCGTTTCATGAATTTCAGAGGACGCTTTGGCCACGACATTGGGCACACCGCCTTCTTTGACATTAAGCGTTGTGATAATGCTTTCTTGAATGAAGTTGCCGATCGCAACGATCACCGTCTCCTGTTCCAAAATGCCCGCCTCTTTCAAAGCCGCAGGCTGGGTTGAATCCACAACAATTGCATGGGCCACAACGCGATCGAGCAATGCCTGCGAAACCTTCGACTCATCTGAATCTACTGCTAGTACGTCGTAGCCCTGTCTTGTCAGGGTTGAACAGACGGCCCGCCCAAATCTTCCAAGACCAATGACAGCAAAGCTTTGACGACTGCGCTCCGATCGTAACGACGAAAAGAAACCAAACGATGATAAATCCATGACACAACACCTAAAAAAGTAATGACTCTAAAAAACTCAAATCACCCAATCAACCCACCCCATTAACCCACTAGCAAGTTTTCCTCTGGATATTTCACAAAAGTCGGATTCGGATCTCCCAAGAGTGCCCCCATCAACAACAACACCCCCACTCGGCCAATGTACATCGTTGGAATTAACACCATCTGTCCTGGCAAACTGAGATTAGCAGTGCCGATCGCAGACAGCCCCACCGTTGCAAAGGCAGACACCGCCTCATATAGCAATCCAAGAAAATTCTGCGTCGGGTCCGTTAAGGTCAAACAAGTGGTCGAAACCGCCACCGTCATGGCAGAACCCAAGGCTACAGCCACCGCTTTCAAAATCAAAGCGATCGGAATTTGCCGTTGAAAACACAGCACCTCTTCTTTCCCGCGCAGCACCGCCGCTGTACAGCTTGTCAATACACTAAACGTAGTCGTTTTGATTCCACCTCCCGTTCCGCCGGGACTTGCTCCAATGAACATCAGAGCGATCGTAATCACAAGACCCGTCACAGTCATCTTACCGATGTCGATACTGTTAAACCCTGCGGTGCGAGGCGTAACCGACTGAAAAAATGCCGCCATCAGCCGATCGCCAGGACCCAGTGGCCCTAGGGTGATTGGGTTATTCGATTCGGTCATGAGAAACCCGATCGTCCCCGTTACTAATAAAAAAATTGTCGTTGTTAACACCAACTTAAAATTTAATGAAAACATTCGCCGCTGCTGACTCCCCGCCAGCTTCGATCGCACTGCCAAATAAGCTTCCATAATGAACTGATAACCAATGCCGCCAAAAATAATTAAGAATGCGATCGTCAAACTCACGGGAGTACTCGTCACATAGCTCATTACATTGTCTGCAAATAGCCCAAAGCCCGCATTATTAAAAGCACTCACACTGTAAAAAACCGAAAGCCACAACGCTTTCAACGGCGTGTAAGGACCCTGCTGAATAAACGTTGGCAGCAAATCGTACTTGGGCAACATGGCTGCATTGGCAAAGGTCGGGAACATCAGCAGCGCCCCTAACGATTCAAACACCAAGGTCGTGGCAATAATCGACTTAACCAACCCCGGCAACCCCGACAAACCCGTGGCATCCAGGGACTGCTGAATCGCAATTTTATCGCGCAGGTTGAGCCGTTTCCGTAGGACCAGCAGCAGCACCGTCGTCGCGGTCATATATCCCAGCCCGCCAATCTGCGCCAGCAATGCCAAAATCATCTGCCCAACAACTGTGAAATGCTTTCCCACATCCACCACTGACAGCCCCGTCACACAGACCGCCGAAGTAGAACTAAACAGCGCAATGTGAAACAACCTCGGTAAGTCATATCCTGTATTAGGCGCGATCGAAACCGGAAGCGTCAGTCCGATCGCCCCCGCTAAAATTACCGCCAAAAAGCCCAAGCAAACCGTTCTTGAAACCGTCATCGTGGTAGAACCGTACTCTATACCTCGTCAGTTATCTCATACTATTGACGACTCCATAAACATTGAACTTAACAACTTTACTAATTGTTAAGTTTCATTAATAAATCGTCAGGATTTCTAATGTTGTTACAAGTGTGGCGCGATCGATTCGAGTGGTATGATTTGCCGCAAGATAGTACTGTAAGTAAAGGCTTTAACGTATGACGCAGGTGCCTATTTCCCCTGTGGTGCTAGTTATTCTAGATGGTTGGGGGTATCGAAGTTCGTCGGATGGTAACGCCGTTGCCACCGCCAAAACACCCATTATGGATAGCCTTTGGGCTGTGTATCCACATACCCTAATTCGCACCTCTGGAAAGGATGTTGGTCTGCCGGACGGGCAGATGGGAAATTCGGAAGTTGGACATTTAAATATTGGTGCAGGGCGCGTTGTGCCCCAAGAATTGGTTCGGATTACGGATGCGGTGGAGACCGGGGCGATCGGACGCAATGCACCGCTAGTTCAGGCTTGCCAAACGACTAAAAACAATGGTGGCAAACTCCATTTGGTCGGGCTTTGTTCAGAGGGCGGGGTTCATTCTCATCTGAGCCACATCTCTGGTCTCTTGAAACTTGCCAAAGAACAAGGCATTGATGAAGTTTGTATTCATGCTATTACCGATGGCCGAGATACCCTTCCCAGTGAAGGCCACGAGGCTCTCACAAAACTCCAGGCCACGATCGATCAACTGGGCATTGGGCGCATCGTAACGGTGAGCGGTCGATATTTCGCCATGGACCGAGACAATCGCTGGGATCGGATCAAGCTGGCCTACGATGTCATGACAGACAAAGGCCCTGGAACGGGTGAAGATGCCGCCCTGACCTTGCAGGCATTCTACGCCGACGGCAAAAATGACGAGTTCATTCCCCCAACACGTCTTGCGCCGGGAGCCGTGGAAGCAGGGGATGGGGTCATTTTCTTTAACTTCCGACCCGATCGTTCCCGCCAGCTAACCCAAGCATTTGTGGATCCAAAGTTTACAGGGTTTGAGCGATCGTTAATCGCACCGCTGACCTTTGCGACGATGACCCAGTACGATCCCAGACTCAATGTTTTGGTTGCCTACGAAGCCATCAGCATGAAAAATATCCTTGGCGAAGTGATTTCAAAAAACGGTCTCAAGCAGCTTCGCACGGCGGAAACCGAGAAGTATGCTCATGTGACGTACTTTTTCAACGGCGGCTTAGAAGAGCCATTCCCAGGGGAAGACCGTGAACTCGTGAACAGCCCCATGGTGGCGACCTACGACCTCGAACCTGCGATGTCAGCGAGGGCGGTCACTCAGGGCGTGATTAAGGCGATTGGCACGGGTCAATATTCCCTCATCGTCGTTAACTACGCCAACCCCGATATGCTGGGCCACACGGGTCTCATGGATCCGACTGTGAAAGCGCTAGAAGTTGTCGATGAATGCCTTGGGCGGCTGGTGAATGCGATCGGGCGTGCCCGGGGAACAGCGATCATTACGGCTGATCACGGCAATGCCGAACAGATGTGGGACGAGCATGGCAACCCTTGGACGGCTCACACCAGTAATTTGGTGCCGTTTATCATAATGGAAGGGGAAGGCGCGAAGATTCCGGGGCATGGGACGGATGTGCAACTGCGCGAAGATGGTCGCCTTTCGGACATTGCACCCACGATTTTGGATATTCTCAGAATTCAGCAGCCCGAGGAAATGTCAGGACGGACGATGATTCAGGCCGCGAATTTTGACGTGCGGGCGAATCGAACGCCTGTGAGGTTAGGAACTTAGGCTATAGTTGAGGAAAGAATTTGGAGCATGGTAGTTGTGGACATTATCGCTGTGTTGAAGGTTATCTGGATGCTGGCGGCATCAGGGCTAACGATTTTGGTGCTGCTTCACAGTCCGAAGGGCGATGGCCTCGGTGGGTTGGGTGGCCAAGCTCAGCTTTTTAGCAGTGCAAAAAGTGCTGAGGTGACGCTGAACCGGGTGACATGGACGTTATTTTCGGTCTTTATGGGGCTGACGATCGTTCTAAGCCGTCTCAAAGCATGATGGATAGACGACTTAGCACTCA
>JANMIS010000960.1:0-5137 GCA_031375925.1 Synechococcales cyanobacterium OTE_70_concoct_197_sub | reverse complement strand
GGGGGCGCTGGATTGGCTTTAGTACTAGAGGACGATGTAGCTATACAAAGATTGAATATCAGGAGACGGACTGGTTGCTCTATGGAAAGGAAACGAGTGGTCTCCCCCCTGAAGTGTGTGAGCAATGTTCAATCTTGACGCGGATTCCCATGGGGCAGACAGGGGTGAGAAGCCTGAATCTCTCCGTTAGCGCTGCGATCGGGCTGTTTGAGGCCCGTCGGCAGTTAGGTTATTTGGATCAGATTTAAACTCAAACCGATCGCAGGCTTAAGAGGAAGGCGATCGGCTGGGTATTGAAGCTTAAGTTTCTAGCTTCTCATTGCTGTGGAGTGTTAGAACGAGATTTGAGCGGGAGAACGATCGTTATTCTTTTGTTGTGAATAAAATCTTTCTCGTCTGCAATCCTAGTTACAAAAGCTTTCTGGTAGTTATAACAATTTTCAATCATAAGATCCGCAAAAATACTGACTCTCGATTCATAATCTCCGGTCAAGCTATTAGGGCAAGTCAGACCCCGCTATCTTAGTTTTTGGCTGAGATAATTAGGGTCTTCTAAACACTCAGAGTTCTTGCTCAGATTGCGATTCAGCCGTTTTTGGCTATGCCTTGAAGAATGAACTCTCAGAGTCTCTGGGAAATACTTAATCTTAAAAGCGTAGCTTCGGGCACTCCTCGTGTTCTGCACAACCCTTGATGCAAACTGTATTTCGAGACGTATGCCAAGTTTGTTCTTTCCTGTTAAGGTATTTGAGCAATCAGACGTTCTTCGATAAATTCTGTGAAGTTCACTAGACTTTTCACAGGTTTGTTAGGTGGTTTTGAGGAGCATGTATCGTGAATTGTTAAGGAAGTTGAACAACTGTTTAATTTGACAAATGCGACGTGACTTCTCTAAAGTGTGGACCCATAGCGTCAAGCTAGCCATTACTGCTTTTTTGTGAGCAGGGTGAATGCAATGATTCTGGTATGGGTGACTCTAAGGAACGGTTGAACGCTGGACATTTAGGAGGTTTTCGTTTGGAAAGCACAATTCCCCAGAATAGTATCTCTACTCCCACCTGTGGTGGAGAAGCCTCTTCTGAAGGAGGTCTTGGTAGACAGGTGATGGCTCAGGGTGCATCTCGTCGCTCGTACGGTTCTACTGCAATGCTGGGTGTCGCACTTTCAGTGGGAGCCTGTGGATTGCTATCTCCAACGGTTGGAGAAGCTGCGATCGCGGCCGAGAAGCTGACGTCTGAACCATTAACTGCTGAGCCGAGTTCGGCTGCTGTTCCTGAGATGACAACAGTGCCAACGGTGGCTGTTTTGAATTCTTCTGAAGCTGCTCAGACAACTTCGATGTTTAATTCTTCAGCTCTGTCGAGCCATACCGTTCAAGAGGGCGAAAGTCTATCTCAGATTGCCAAGATTCACGGTGTGAGTCTTAGAGGCATCGCAGATTTAAATAATTTACAACCTGATTCTGTTCTTCGTGTGGGGCAAGTAATTGCCCTAGATGTGACGAAATCAATCCCCGAGTCGAAGGCAGTGCCTGCGTTGCCGACTAAGGTGACCGCGCTAAAGATTCGTCAAGATGAAGCTGTCTCCAAGCTTAAGGAGCAGCAGTCAAAACTGAAGAAGGGTTTGGCGGAGTTGAGGTCTGAGGAATCTAGATTGGCGTCTGTCCCTACGCTTCCTGCTGTTGAGTCCAGTACGCTTTTTGCGACTCACCAGGTTGCCCCAGGGGAAAACTTATCAACGATCGCTCGCGTTCATGGGATGTCCTCCCGTGAGCTTGCCTCTTTGAACAATATTGCCAACCCCAATCTCTTAAAGGCGAATCAGGTCTTGAAGGTAGTAACGCCGAAGGTTGCACCCTTTAAGCCTGAGACTTTCAAAACTATCGCCTTGGCAAAGCCTTCGTTGAGCATCACTGATTCTGAGGCAGATGCGCCTGCTCCGCCTCTGCCGGGTCAAGCGATCGAAAGTCGGCGCTACATTGATGGCTTGATGGCAGATGTCATCAAGGCTCGTCAGAAGTACCAAGCTTCTAGCGTTGCATATCGTTCCGAATTCCGTGGGTTACAGGTTCCAACTGAGTCGGTTCCTATGCCAGCACCTTCGATCCCTGCCGTTGTTCCTTCGGTGCGCAAGTCAGTCAATTCAGAGTTTCAGGCTCGTTTTATCGGTTCGCGTTCTGTCTCCGAGTCTGTACAGCGCTCGATGCCAGCGGTTCCTAAATTGGCCTCTCCGACTGCGCCTCGGGTGATTGCGAGGGCTTCTGTCGGTGCGGATGCCTATGCACCCTTGGTTCAGCCTTCGGCTAGACGTTTGGTTTCCCCTGAGATGCCTGCGATCGGCGCGGCAGAGACTTACCTGCCTCGTAAAGGTGGCGGTGCCAATTCTGGGCTAGTATGGCCTGCTCAAGGAACGTTCACTTCAGGCTATGGCCCTCGCTGGGGTCGGATGCATCGGGGTATCGATATTGCGGCTCCTACGGGAACGCCGATCGTCGCTGCGGCTTCGGGGGTGGTTTCCTACGCTGGCTACAACGATGGTGGCTTTGGGTATCTCGTGGAAATCGACCATGCAGATGGCTCCATGACTCGCTATGCCCATAACGATCGAATCTTGGTTAGTGTGGGTCAGCAGGTTAACCAAGGTCAGCAGGTCTCTCTGATGGGGAGCACTGGATTTAGCACAGGTCCTCATCTGCATTTTGAGGTTCATCCTGGGGGTCAGGGTGCTGTGAATCCTATGGCGTTCCTGCCTAACCGTGGTTAATAAGCTTCTAACTTGTCCCTAGGGTTTTGATAGAGAGCAGCCCACTGATGGTGACTGCTCTCTGAAAGGCAAGTCTTAGGAATATTGAAAAGTAGCTTGACTTTCTAAGATGGAATCTATACTGTATTAATCAAGTTACGGCTCTGTAGCTCAGTGGTTAGAGCAGGGGACTCATAAGCCCAAGGTCGCAAGTTCAACTCTCGCCAGAGCCATAAAACAGTAAGGGTTAATCTGTTTACTAAGGTATTGAACCTCACCTGAGAATTGTCTAGGGTGAGGTTTAATATTATTGAGAATAGTAGAATTTCTTCTTCGCCTCTTTATCATACTGTCCATATTGTTTAGTGTTTTGGTTTTCAGGGAATGGAGCATTTTAATAGCGCCTTTACTCTGTTCTTGAGTCTGATGGTGGAAGCGATTCCATTCTTGTTAATTGGGGTCTTTTTCTCAGGAATTTTGACTTTTTTCGTGAGTGAGCGGCAACTATTGCGCTGGATGCCGAAAAATCCCTTGTTGGGTTCTTTGTTTGGGAGCTGTATCGGGTTTCTGTTTCCAGTGTGTGAATGTGGCAACGTTCCTGTGGCGAGACGACTAATGACTCAAGGTGCCCCGTCCTCTGTGGCGATCGGATTCTTATTAGCTGCCCCGACAATCAATCCCATTGTTTTTTGGGCAACTTGGACGGCCTTTCGAGATCAGCCTGAGATTGTGTTTTTGCGGATTGGGTTGTCTTTGGCGATCGCCACCTTGATGGGATACCTGTTTAGTTTGCAGTCCGATCTGCGCCCTTTCTTACAGCCTTCTCTAGTCGCGACCTTGGACGCAAGACAGCAGCGCGAAAATAAACAAAACTCCCTAGGTTCTGTCTCAGGGAGTTCACTTTTATCTTCGGGCACATTTTTACTCGGACGTTCTCAAAAACCTTTGCAGCCGCAAGATCCTTTGGCGGTTCGAGAAGCCATGATGGACCTGGTAAAGATGCCGTTTAGGCTGCGGTTAAAACTGTTGGTCGAAGGAATGGTTCAGGAGTTGCGGGAACTGTCAGCGGTTCTGATTTTGGGGAGTTTGGTGGCTGCGGGGATTCAGTCATTTGTTCCCCGAGAGGTCGTGTTGGGACTGGGGCAAGATCCCGTCACTTCGATTTTAGCCATGATGACGCTAGCAACATTGGTTTCAATCTGCTCAACGGTGGATTCATTTTTTGCACTGTCTTTTGCTTCGACTTTTAGCAGTGGGTCTTTGGTCTCCTTCTTGGTCTTTGGACCGATGATTGACCTCAAGGCGATCGGGCTTTTATTGACGATGTTCAAGCCCCGCGCTATTTTTTACTTGCTTTCGGCGGTGGCGTTGTTAACCTTTTTGGCTGCGCTGATTGTGAATTTATTCCTTTAGGATTTTTATGAAACGTAATCCTCCCGTCCCTTTAACTGAAGACCTATGGGGCGATCGGTGGCAATTTGCGAGTCTGACTGCGGGAGATTTTTGGGATTATTTCTCTGGAAGAATGATCCCAGTTCGGTCTTTACCCGAGGTTTGGCAGCCGTTGAGCTTAGGTTTAGCATCTGACCAGTTTTTGCCGGGAATTGCGATTACGGGGGGGCGGAAATCGATGACGATCGCACGGTGGGTTGGCTTTCAGGATCCGCGCGAGGTTGTTTACAGCCCAGGTTCGCCGGATGGTATTTTGCTGCATGCAGGTGAACACGATCGGCACATTTTAGCGACTTTTGACGATGGGGAAATGCGTCAAGCGGCTGAAATTTTTACAGAACGAAAAAAAGCGGCTCAGGGACTCCATTTTTTGTTGATTCAACCGGATGAATCTGGGATGACACAGAGTGGGCTGTGGCTATTGAAGGCAGCGGTTTGAGAATCGAGAGGGGCATGTTGTGGTGATTCAAAATTCGCGTATTGCCTAGCTCTTCCCTCTCGTCCCTTTCCCTTGTACGCTACTCTATGGTTCTTTCATCTTTATGAGTAGTCATGGCGCAGGACATTAAAATTGGGATTATTGGCGGTAGTGGTCTCTATAAGATGGAGGCGCTCAAAGAGATTCAAGAAGTGACCGTAGAGACGCCCTTTGGTGCGCCATCCGATGCCATCATCACGGGAACTTTAGAAGGGACAAGGGTAGCCTTCTTGGCTCGCCACAATCGCAACCACACGATTTTGCCGACAGAGCTGAACTTTCGAGCCAATATTTATGCGATGAAGAGCCTGGGCGTAGACTACATTATTTCGGCTTCGGCGGTGGGTTCTCTGAAGGCGGAAGCAAAACCTCTAGATATGGTGATTCCGGATCAGTTCATCGATCGGACCCGCGATCGGATCTCGACTTTTTTTGGCAATGGAATTGTTGCTCACATTACCTTTG
>JANMIS010000945.1:0-3809 GCA_031375925.1 Synechococcales cyanobacterium OTE_70_concoct_197_sub | reverse complement strand
CAGCAGTCAACTCAGCCCGTGGTCGGGCTGAAGCCCAGGTTTTGGATGCGGAAGCGCGCAAGCAATCCACGGTGCTGAGTGCCGAAGCAGAACAGCAACGCATTGTGCTTGAAGCCCAAGCCAACCGTCAGCAGCAAGTCTTGCGTGCTCAAGCAACCGCAGAAGCGGTGGCGATCGTCAACCAGGCCCTCAACGCGGACCCCAATGCTCAAAACGCCGCGCAGTTACTCATGGCGCTGGGTTACTTACAGATGGGTGAGACGATCGGTAAGAGCGACAGCAGCAAGGTATTGTTTATGGATCCGGCAAGTATTCCCGGTTCGATCGCGGGCATGATGTCTCTTGCGGAACAGCCCCCTCGCGTCTAAACCTCCACGCAACTTTGACAGAGGCCGAAAAACTCCAAGACGTGATAGTTGATTTTGAACTTGTACTGCTCAGCAAACTGCTTTTCTAAGGCATGAACTGGGCAAGAATCCAGTTCGATCGTATTGCCGCACTGAAGACAAGTCAGGTGATGGCGGTCTTCTTGAATCAACGAATATAACGATTCCCCAGTGGTGAGGGTGCGGACTTGGACTGCACCCTCTTTTTTTAGGGCATCTAGGGCACGGTAGACGGTCGCAAGGCCCATGCTTTTTCCGCCTGAGTTTTTGTCAGGGTTTCGCAGTTCTGCGTGGAGATCTTGGGCTGAGACCGATCGATCGAACTGCTTCAAGGACTCTAAAATTCTAATTTGGCTACGGGTGCGATGGAGGTTGGTCATGCATTCAGGCCGGGGGAAAATATATACAACGCATTGGGATTTGGGTGTACCCCATCCTTTAGAATAGTCTTCCATTGTACTCCTGCACGTTTTTGATGAGGCTCGATCGATGACTCAACCGTTGGCTCAACAGTACCAAGCTCAGATTTATGTCACGCTGCGGCCTTCAGTTCTGGATCCCGCAGGTGTGGCCGTCCAGTCTGGCCTTAGCCACATGGGCTACAACAACGTGGACAGCATCCGCATTGGCAAATACATTGAGCTAAATCTCTCGGCTGATACTGAAGCCGCCGCCCAAGAGCAAATCAATATTGTTTGTGATCAACTGCTTGCGAATCCCGTGATCGAGAACTATCGCTTCGATATCAAGGCTGTTACTCTCGCTTAAATCCTCAGAGTCCTAACGTTTTTTCTTGGTGTGCTATGAAATTTGGTGTCATTGTTTTTCCCGGTTCTAATTGCGATCGTGACATGGCCTGGGTGACTCAAGGCTTACTGGGTCAACCGACCAGACTGGTATGGCATGAGGATTCGGATATTGAGGACCTGGACGTGATGATCGTGCCCGGGGGGTTTAGCTATGGCGACTATTTGCGCTGTGGTGCGATCGCCCGCTTTTCTCCCGCGATGAAAGCAACGGTCAAACATGCAGAACAGGGCAAATATGTCTTGGGCGTGTGCAATGGTTTCCAAATCTTGACCGAAATTGGATTATTGCCGGGAGCTTTAATGCGAAATCGAGGCTTGAACTTTATTTGCGATCGGACTCCCCTCCGAGTGGAACGCAATGACTTGCCTTGGACAAAAAAATATGGTCAAAAACAGGTAATCACGATTCCGATCGCCCATGGTGAAGGCTGTTACTTCGCCGATGATGACACGATGAAAGGCTTAGAAGACAACAATCAGGTGGTATTTCGGTATAGCGATGTAAATGGCAACATCACCGATCGGGACAATCCCAACGGGTCGCTAAATAATATTGCAGGCATTTGCAATCGAGCGGGCAATGTTCTCGGGATGATGCCTCACCCGGAACGATCGGCAGATGGGGCGATCGGTGCAACGGATGGGATGGGGTTGTTCACTGGACTTCTAGAAATGGCGCTGCGATAGAGATTTTCATAAAAATACCATTGCATTCTTTCTACAAAGCAGGGTGCCAGAACTCATTTCTGGCACCCTGCTTTATTACTTTGCTTGACTATCTTGGCTATTTAATTCGTTGAGATTCTGATTTACTAATTGAGATGTACTTGCGATAGTATTGCAATTGTGTTTCAATAATGCTTGAATATCTTGAGACCTCTATTCCTGTTAAAGAAGCGCAATATGACAATTACTAGACGAGTTTTTCTATCTTCCGGAGCGGCTGTTGCAGCAGTCGCGGCACATCAAGCTTGGCAACCTCGATCGGCCAGCGCTCAAAGTAAGGTTTTAAACCTTTACACTGCAAGGCATTACGGCTCTGACACACAGATTTACGAAGGCTTTTTTAACAAGACAGGCATCAAAATCAACTTAGTGGAAGCGACCGCTGATAAGTTGGTAGAGCGGGTCAAGAGTGAAGGGCGCAACAGTCCGGCAGATGTGATTATGACCGTGGATGCGGGGAATCTTTACCGAGCACAGCAGGCAGATATTTTCCAGGCTATTGACTCTAAGAAGCTAAAGGATGCAATTCCTGAGAACCTTCGAGATAGTGGTGGTAACTGGTATGGCTTTGCAAAGCGAACCCGCGTCATTATGTACAACAAGGATCGAGTTGATCCAAGCAAGGTAAAGACCTATGAAGACTTGGGCAAAGATGATTTGGGATATAAGATCTTAGTGCGATCGTCTGGCAATATCTACAACCAGTCTTTGACGGCTTCAATTATTGAAACTCATGGTGAAGAAGCTGCCGAAAAATGGGCCAGAGGCATCGTTAGAAATCTAGCCCGTAAACCGGAAGGGGGTGACACACCGCAGATTTTGGCCTTGGCGGCTGGATTGGGCGATTTGGCGATTTCTAACACTTACTACTTAGCAAGATTAGCAAAGTCTTCAAAAGCTGAAGAGCGGGAAGTGGTCAAAAACATTGGCATCATTTTCCCAAATCAAATGGGCGATGCAAAAATGGGTCGCGGTGCGCATACCAATATCAGTGGTGCCGGTATTGCAAAACATTCACCTAATAAGGATGCAGCCGTTCAGTACCTAGAATATCTTGTGTCACCTGAGGCACAAAAGATGTTTGCTGCTGGCAACAATGAATACCCAGTTCTGCCGAGGGGACAAGTGGAAATTGATCCTGTTTTGGCAGGCTACGGCTTCTTTAAAGAAGATCCTATGGGGGCTGAAGTTTTTGGGAAAAACAACCAGAAAGCGATTCAAGTTATGGATCGGGCGGGTTGGAAATAAGAGTGATTCTAAACTCTGACTAAAACTGACGACCAAGATGCAAATTTAAACTATTTGTATCTTGGTGGTCAGCATAATCTATGGAGTTATCATCCCAGAAAAACTTCAACAAGGGCATTGACGAGTGATTGGAAAGTCTGCGCGATCGAATTGAAGATGCGCATAGGCAGGACTTGTAAGATAGATTGCGTGAAAGGTTGACCTTGCGGAATGGATGGGAAACCTTGTGTTATTACTCCTGTCGATTCGCGCCCTACCCATATGCAAAACCAGTCCACAATGACCCGCCAAGATGCTCTCGATCGCCTCCGCGACTTTAATATTCAAGGTGAGGAAGTCTATCTCATCGACCTGATTCCACTGATCGAAATGATTTGGTCTGATGGACAAGCTCAAGCCAGCGAGATCGGTCTCTTCAAGGACTATCTGATTTCACATATCGAAAGAGTAAATAATATGGCAGGGTACAAAATGCTTACCCTAGAGAAAGCAGAAGGATTTGTTCAGAGATTTCTGCAAAAGCGTCCTTCCAGTCAGCTTCTTGAAACGCTCCGATCGCTCATTCCCCCTCTACGTCTCTCTAGTTCAGACAGCAGAGCGAATGAAGATTTACGATCGTCTGTGCTGCAAGGCTGCCTCG
>JANMIS010000943.1:0-1868 GCA_031375925.1 Synechococcales cyanobacterium OTE_70_concoct_197_sub | reverse complement strand
GAATTGCATCAAACGCCTGAGTTTGAGCAGTTTTTGTCTCGCGAGTTTCCTCAGGCTGCATCTGAGTTCCCTGAAGGCGTTTCTCGCCGTAGGTGGCTTCAGATGATGGGCGCATCGCTTGCTTTGGGGGGTGTGGCGGGTTGTCGCTACAATCGCGAAGAGGTAGCGGCGTTCGTGATGCGTCCTGAGGGGCGAATCCCTGGGGTTGCGGAGTATTTTGCCACCAATTTTGAATGGGCCGGTAGGTCTGTCCATGCTTTGGTTGCAAGTCTCGAAGGTCGCCCGGTGAAGGTGGATGGCAATGCGGACCACCCTGCCTATGCCAAAAGTCAGCCAACGGAGTTTGCTGACAACAATAAAAAATTGCGATCCGCTGGTTCGGACGCGTTCACTCAAGCTTCGATTTTGTCGCTCTACGATCAGGATCGCATTGCCGGATGTCTAAATCGCAAGGTTGTTGGTGCTGTTCCTGAGCGATTTGTCGCTGTGGACAAGAAGGCGGATCCGGACGATCACAAGAATTCGCTCAAGAGCTGGGAAGAATTTGGTAAGTATGTTGCTGCTCAGAGGCTTGCGCTCCAAGAATCGGGCGGTAGTGGGTTAGCGATTATGTACGAACCGACGCGAAGTCCGTCGATTCGCCGCATTCTGGCTGAAGTTGTAAAGAAATATCCGAAGGTTACCCTGGTTCGGTATGAATCGGTGTTCTCCGGAAATGTCGCTAAGGCGTTGGGTGCGGCTGGTGCTGGCAAGACGTCGTCGATGGTTTTCGATCTGGATCAGGCGAAAGTGATTGTCTCGCTTGATGCGGACCTTTTGGGTGCGGATTCGAATGCGGTTCAATATGCTCGGCAATTTTCCAATCACCGTGCGCCGTCCGGGGAGTGGATGAATCGCTTGTATAGCGTTGAGTCGCAATATTCAGTTACGGGTTCGGCTGCTGATTTCAGATTGGCTTTGCAATCGTCTCAAGTGCCGTATCTGCTTAAGAAGATCGAAGAAGCGATCGACGCGGGTAAAGTTGTTGAGGACAAGCAAGAAGAAGTTCCGTACAACAAGCTAAAGGGTGCTGATCGGGTTCAGCGTGTGATCGAATCCATCTCTAGCGATCTGCTTTCGAACAAGGGTGCGTCCGTTTTGGCGGTTGGCTCGCATCATTCGATGGCTGTTCAGCTCGCTGCGATCCGCATCAATGCCAAGCTAGGGAACGTTGGGAAGACAGTTAAGATTTTTGAGATCGAGAATGAGTTGGCCGGGGTTCCTGCGCTCAAGCTTAATGAGTTTGTAGGCAAGGCAAAAGATTTTAAATCGCTATGGATTTTGCCGCCGAACCCGGTCTTTACGGTCGCCGGTGACTTGAAGCTTGCTGACGCTCTGAAGTCGATTGGTGATGTTGTTTACCTATCGAACTACGACGATGAAACAGCTGACTACTGTGCGTGGACTGTTCCGGCGACGCATCCGTTGGAAGCTTGGGGTGACGTACAAGCGGTAGATGGTGTTTTGGGTATCGGTCAGCCGATGATTTCGCCGCTGCTAGTTGGAAGCAAGTCGCCAGTCGAATTCTTGTCGATTATGGCGGATTTGCCCGAAATCGACGGACAAAAGATTGTTATGGAAACAGCTAGGCTGTTGCTTGGTGGATCGCTTAGTGAGCGCGCGTGGAAAGAGTCGTTGCATATCGGGTATGTGGACGGTACCGGAGGAAAGCAATTTGCAGGAGAGCTTAAAGCCGATGGTAAGTCAGTCAGTGGTGGTGGCATTTCGACCAGTACCTATGAGCTGCCATCGGGCGAGATCAAATTAGAGCTAGATAAATCCAACATCGAAGTCGTTGTGCATCCAAGCGATGCTGTTTACGACGGTCG
>JANMIS010000941.1:0-1348 GCA_031375925.1 Synechococcales cyanobacterium OTE_70_concoct_197_sub | reverse complement strand
TTGAGTTGGTATGCGTGAAACAATTCAGCATTGGGGTTCGAGATGTGGAGTGTTCCGACCAAGTCTGCCCGCGCTAGCATACGTTCGCCGTCGTCGGCGGTTCCCAAGTGAACCACAATCGGAATGATTCCTTGTTCATTTAGACCTGGTAGTTTCCCTTTGAGTTCGACGAGCGTTTCACGGCAAAAAGTACAGCCGGCATGGCGAACAAACACCAGCAGCAGTTTGCGTCGCAATCCCAAGTCCCATAGATTCGATCCATTGGACACCATCGTGTTGCGACTGACCTGTTCGACGGTTTGCTTTATTACTTTGCTTGACTTTAAGGTGTCCATTGTTGTAGGGCGGGTGCCCCCCTGGGGAATGAAACAGTTTCCGGACGCACCAAGACATGTGCTAATCGCTTCAATCAATACATGCCGATCGCGTCATAACCGGCAATCATTCCATTTTTAGGACGTCAGCAACTGATTTGACGAAAATTCTCTTCCATTTTTGCATTTTTGCTAAACTTCCGATGCTGCGAAATTTGACTGCCAAGCAATATGGCGTACGTTTGAGCGTAGGCTCATTGACGGCAGAACAACGCTGGCTTCGAAGGCATTGGAACGCTGGATGGGCTTGAGTTATCGCGTCTCTCATTCAATAGTGCAATCATGACACAAGCATTCTTTCCTATCGAAGCAATCAGCGGCCTTTGGGAAATCGTTTGTTTCGCATGCACTTTCTTCGCCGTTGCAACCGCTTGGATTTTGGCTCCCCGGTAGGCGTAGAACCGCAATCGCAAGAACGTGGTTTGAACAGGCTATTGCTTCATTAGCCAAACTCTGTCGCCATGTTGTACTCCGAGCGCCTCCATAGCCATCGAGTCTAGAGAGACATCATTTTCGGTAGTTATGGCATCGCATTGAACTGCGATGAACGGTGAGTGATCCGTTGTCACGATGGCTTTGGTATAGAGCCGACCGCCGATCTGAGTTTGCCATGATGGCGAACCGTTTTCCTGCGCGACCACGAATGGTGCCATTGCATTCACCGCCGCGATGTTCTTTGTGGCGCACTGGACGACAGGTCCACCGTCGAAGATGTCGATCTGATCGGTTCGAACGAAGCCCTGCGATTCTAGCATGGCGAGAGCCGGCTTGGTTTGATCATGTACCTTTCCTATCGTGCTAACTGCAGCTTCGGGGAGCAAATCCAAGTAGATCGGATAGCGAGGCATGAGATCCTCGATAAACTGTTTGTCAATCATGGAGAGCGAATCCGCACGGGGGAAATCGATCTTGAAAAAATGGGCCCCGATCGCGTCCCAGAAAGGACTTTCTCCATTTGGAGTAAGATACCCTCG
>JANMIS010000921.1:0-4350 GCA_031375925.1 Synechococcales cyanobacterium OTE_70_concoct_197_sub | reverse complement strand
CGGAATTTTTGGGGCGGGTGCGGTTGGTGACGAGTTTTGCGTCGATCGCAGGCATTTGGGTATTCCAAAAATTTTTAAAGACTGTTCCCTTTCGTGTAATTTTTGGATGGTCTACGGTGATCTCTTCGGTGTTGGGATTGTCGATGTTGATCTTAGTGACTCATGTGAACCGAGATTTTGGGATTAGCGATCGGTGGTTTAGTCTAGGCGATAGCTTAATTTTGACGGTAATGGGGCAGATTGCGTTTATGCCTGTGTTGGTTTTAGCGGCGCGGTTGTGTCCTGCGGGTGTGGAGGCAACATTGTTTGCGCTGTTGATGTCAGTAGTGAATTTTTCGGGTTTTGTATCGTATCAGTTGGGTGCAATTTTGATGAAGTTTTTACACGTGACAGATACGAATTATGAGCAGTTGTGGTTGTTGGTGTTAATTACAAATTTGAGTGGGATGTTACCGCTGCCGTTGTTGGGTTGGTTGCCAGGGGCGAGCGATCTGCCGATGGAGGAGATTGAAGAGTCAGTGGAGAGTACAACTGTAGTCTAGGTGTACGAGTTTATGTATCGGTTAGGAGTTACGCCTTGACAAAAACATACTTTGAAAATGCTCTGTCACGGCGGTATAACTCAGTCTTTATTAAGGGAACGATTTACCCAAAACATTTATTTGATGAGATGAGAACGGTCAATCAAGAACCTTTTGGGTTTCTTCAGACACCCCAAAGAGTGGGGAATGAACTCTTGACCGCGATTCAATGGACGGAAGTACTTTAAGCCTTAGACATCTGCCACGATCCTAATCAAAAACTGTCCGGACTATTGCTTCATTCCGGACTATTGCTTCATGGGTTCAGGGTATTAGCCTTGGAATGAGTTTCGAGGCGGACCAAGATGACAACGATCAATTTGCCAACGGCATCCGCCTAGCAAGTCATAACGATCGTTACGTCTAAAATCGCACCCAAATCAAAATAAGGCACTACTAGCGCTCCCTTATTCCGATAGAATATAAAACTGCGAAAACCTGGTTACTTCGGATGTCACCGCGATGATTCACGAAATTTTCATGCCTGCTCTCAGCTCCACCATGACCGAGGGCAAAATCACCTCCTGGGTCAAATCCCCTGGCGACAAAATCGAAAAGGGCGAAACCGTTTTAATTGTCGAGTCTGATAAAGCAGACATGGATGTGGAATCGTTCAATGAAGGAATTTTGGCGGCGATCGTCGTCCAAGCTGGAGAAACCGCCGATGTCGGTTCAGCCCTCGGACTCCTCGCCGAAACTGAAGCCGAAGTCGAAGAGGCCAAGCAAAAAGCCGCGAAACTGTCTGGTGGCGGTGGATCTGCGGCACCGATGACATCGGCCCAAAGCGCACCCGCCGCAACCCCGCCCAGCTTCGACATCGTTGTCACCTCCAGCCCCGCACCCGTTGCTGCCAGTTCCAACCGTCTCGTCGCATCCCCCCGCGCCAAGAAACTCGCCAAGGACTTCGGCGTAAACCTCGAAGCCCTGGTTGGTAGCGGTCCCCACGGCCGCATCGTCGCCGAAGACGTAGAAGCCGCCGCAGGCAAAACACCTGCCGCAGCGCCCATCGTTACAAGAGCACCGATCGCTGCCGCACCGTTGGCAACGCCTCCCGGAACGGGAATCGCCACCAAAGCCGCACCCAAAGCACCCGCCGCACCCATTACATCCCCGACTCCCGGCCAAGTCGTGCAAATGAACGGGATGCAGACCGCCGTGGTCAAAAACATGATGGCTACGCTAGATGTCCCGGTTTTCCGCGTCAGCTACACCCTCACCACCACCGCCCTCGACAAGCTCTACAAGCAAGTCAAACCCAAGGGTGTCACCATGAGCGCACTACTCGCCAAAGCGATCGCCGTGACTCTGCAAAAGCACCCCCTCCTCTACGCCAGCTACGTCGAAAACGGCATTCACTACAATGGTGACATCAACATCGCCGTCGCCGTCGCCATGCCCGATGGAGGCTTAATCACCCCCGTACTGAAAAACGCCGACCAGCAGGACTTGTACAGCCTGTCGCGTAGTTGGAAAGATCTCGTCGATCGTGCCCGCACCAAGCAGCTAGCCCCTGACGAATACAGCACCGGAACTTTCACTATTTCCAACCTCGGCATGTTTGGAGTCGATAGTTTTGATGCGATTTTGCCACCGGGTCAGGGATCGATTATTGCGATCGGAGCCACCCGTCCCACCGTCGTTGCCACCGCTGACGGCATGATGGGCATTAAGCAGCAGATGACCGTCAACATCACCTGCGATCACCGCATCATCTACGGAGCCGATGCCGCCAACTTCCTCAAAGACCTCGCAAAACTGATCGAAACCGATGCTCAGAGCTTGACGTTATAGGGACGAGATCAGCGAAAAATGTGTCGAACTTGAGACGAGTATTGAGGTAAAAGCCTTATGTATGAGTATTAAGACTCATTAGGAACTTTAGACCCTTGATGCTCGTCTCATTTTTTAAGGAGATTTATATATCTCCAATAAAGTTTTATCGAATTACAGTTAGGGGGTAACACCCCTCATCCCAAACGTGGCATAATATGTTCAGTAGATGCACCCTGATGATAGGGGGAGTTGCTTAGCGACCCTCCCTTTTTTCCTTTTTAAAGACTTCTCTGTCTATCTCGAAAAATTACTTCACTTCGTTAAACCTCAACCCTTCATATCATTTCACCTCACATGTCGTTTCGCCCCTGATATAATCTCACCTCAGTACAAAGCGGAAAGCCGCAAACCTAGGCATATTGAGAGGAAGGCTATGGAAGACTGGCAAATGATCAATGGAGGCATAACGGCACCCAAAGGCTTTCGAGCAGCGGGCATCACAGCGGGCCTAAAACCTTCCGGACTTCCAGACCTAGCCCTAATCGTTTCAGATGTAGACGCGATCGCAGCGGGAGTCTTTACCACCAGTCATGTCCGGGCTGCCTGCGTTGATATTTGTCGTCAAAACCTGAAAACCAAACCCTACGCCAGAGCCATTATCTGTAACGCAGGTCAAGCCAATGCCAGCACAGGCAAACAAGGCTTAGCGGATGCTGTTGAAAGCGCAGAAATCTTGGCCAAAGAACTCAACATTTCACCAGAACTAATTCTACAAGCTTCCACTGGAGTGATTGGCAAACGCATCCGCATGGAAGCTCTGCGATCGGGCATTCCCCAAGCCGTCGCGGCTCTGAGTGAAACCGGATCCGACGCCGCAGCCCGATCGATCGTCACCACAGATTTAGTTACAAAAACGATCGCCCTCGAAATGAAAATCGGCGATCGGCCCGTCCGCATAGGTGGCATCGCCAAAGGCTCCGGCATGATCCACCCCAACATGGCCACCATGCTTTCTTTTATCACCTGTGATGCCGCTGTATCACCGCACCTTTGGCAGGACATGCTCACCCGCGCAGCTAACAAAAGTTTTAACCAGATCACCGTAGACGGCGACACAAGTACGAACGATTCGCTGATTGCCCTAGCCAACGGTCAATCCCGCACACCCGTCATTACCACGATGAACGCCGATGCGGAACGGCTCGAAGCCATGCTGACAGAAGTTTGTAGCTACCTCGCCAAGTCCATTGCCCGAGATGGCGAAGGCGCAACTTGCCTAATAGAAGTTGCCGTCACGGGAGCCACCACCAACGAAGCCGCCCGCCAAATCGCCAAAACCGTCGCCGGATCCTCCCTCACCAAAGCCGCCATCTATGGCCGAGACCCAAACTGGGGCCGAATTGCAGGCGCAGCGGGAAGAGCAGGCGTTCCCTTTGACCAAGACCAGCTAGAAATCAGATTGGGCGACTACATTTTACTAAAAGACGGGCAGCCGTTGGACTTCGATCGCACAGGCGCAAACGCTTACCTAGTGGAACGATCGGCCACCAGTATTATCAAAAATCCCACCGATTTTAAAGACTGCAACATTCCAGTTCCGGGACGGGAAGAAACGATCGCAGCCCAATCGGTCCATTACCCCGTGATCATTTCCCTCTGCGTCGGCAACGGTCCTGGCACAGGTAAAGCCTGGGGCTGCGATCTCAGCTACGACTACGTAAAAATCAACGCCGAGTACACCACTTAGTACTTTCATAAATACGATATAGTTCAAAGGTATTAACCGAAGTCCTCACCGATCGCCCCTCCCACCATGGCCCGATTCCTGCACATCGCCGACATTCACCTCGGCTTCGATCACTACGACAACAAAGAGCGCACCAAGGACTTCTACCTGGCGCTCAAGGACGTATTGAAAAAACATGCGATCGAAGCCAAGGTTGATTTTGTGATCATTGCCGGGGATTTGTTCGAGCATCGCACCATTCAACCCGCC
>JANMIS010000911.1:0-3472 GCA_031375925.1 Synechococcales cyanobacterium OTE_70_concoct_197_sub | reverse complement strand
TATCTGGAAGACCTTCACCGTGAAGGCGCTCAAGGGGTTCATTCAGAGGTAAAGCGTTG
This sequence comes from Synechococcales cyanobacterium OTE_70_concoct_197_sub, assembly GCA_031375925.1. Lineage (GTDB taxonomy): Bacteria > Cyanobacteriota > Cyanobacteriia > Leptolyngbyales > Leptolyngbyaceae > JAAFJU01. The sequence goes on along the minus strand of JANMIS010000911.1, from coordinate 3,413 downwards.
CAGACCGAAAAGCCTAACCATCGTTGAAGGACAAAGCGATGATGGACGAGGCAATAATAGCCGCAGCGATCGGGCTTCCTCTTCAACTCTATTCGGGTTCATCTAGTCTCCTCTTTCATGATCAGTCATTCCAAATTCAATCGCTAAGCCCGTTTGAATCTGGAATGACTGACAACCTGAGGATAGTTCTTCAGCCACTGCTCGATTCTCGACATCAGCGCTTCTTGACATTCCCAAGGGACCAAATGCGCTGCGTCAAAGGTGCTCCACTCGCAGACTTTGATCGCCTTTGCCGTTTCCAAACTCGCCGCTGGAGCAATATGCCGATCGTGCTCCCCAATCAACATCAAAGTTGGGCAGCATAATTTTTTCAAATCAGGGACGCGATTATAGCCGGATTCGATCGCACGATTTAACGCCTGATCCGCCTGCTTAGAAGTTTTAAAATAGGCATAGACCGACTCCCGACCTAGATACCGATACACCTCCGAAGTCTGCTGTCGAACCAGATACCGAAACAGCGATTTTGTCCCGAACATATCAATATTCCACTGCCAGCCGGGACGTAGAATATTCAAAATCCCCGCAATCCCTGTAAAGATATTGTCTCCCAAAGAAACTTTTGGATGGGTTCCCCAGGGCCGAGCCGCAGTGGCAATCAGGACTAAACCACTAACCCGTTCCGGGTATCTCAGCGCTAACTCCATTGCAAAAATCCCGCCAAGAGACCAGCCCAGCACCAAGGTCTGCTGTATTCCCCGATCGTCCAGCAGCTTAATCAGATCTTCCAGATGCTGCTCTATTTCAAACCGATCGCGCGTTTGACTCTTGCCATACCCCCGCAAATCCGGCGCGATGACCCGAAACCGTTGATCTCCTCTCCCAGCCTGAAAATCACTAAACTGCGTCGCAAAAACGCCCATGCTTCTAGCCGAACCCGGATGACCATGGAGGCAGAGCATCGGAAAGCCCTCGCCCTGTTCTTCGGTATATAGAGAAAAATGAGTCATAGTCATCCATTCAAAGTATTCAAATTTTCGGGTTCTCTCAAGGCTTCTCTGAACCCATTCGACTCGATCGTTTATGATAATTGCATTGATAAGAAACCCATGTAATCACTGTAGCCATATCCTGTAGCCATGTCTGACGAAAAAACGCCGATCGCCGAAAAAGCCCCTGCAACCGAAACGGTTATAGAGAAAGCACCCGCAGCCAAAAAAGAAAAGCCTCCCGCGATCGAAACTAAGCCCTTCCAGGATTTTATCCAAGAGCACTATCTTCCGGGTCTAAAGGCGGGCTTTGAAAGTGCAGGGATTGATCAAATCGATCTGCGCTGGGTCAAGCAGAAGCCCCAAGTCGTGGGCTATGGCGATGCTCCCGAATGTTGGCAGATTGAGGGGAAGTTGCCCACCGCTGGCAAAACCCGCCAATTTAACCTCTACTTTTACGAAGAGAATATTAATGGTCAGCGTGGTTTTTCTGCGACGAGCAACCTCGATCGTCAAGCCAGCACCCTAGAGTCTTTCCGTATCGATGAAAAGAAAGTCACGCTTGATCTGTTGTTGCTAGGGCTACTCCAGCGCTTGAATGGTCAAAAGTGGCTCTCTCGCAACTAATTCGCAGCTAATTCTGTCGGGCGGTGCCATGACAGCAAGGCTCCACGAGAGTATATACTCAGGTAAATGTGACAAAACATTAATATCCTGGAGACTACCCTCGGATCATTCCAACGACCTTGATACAATTGAGAACGTATCTTCAAGTTTAGGCTTGATTTCCAACCCACATCAGTCCCCGCCAAGCGCGCGATCGCACCCATGGTAGATTCTCTCAAAAAACCAGCATTAAACGAAATTCGTCCTGGAACCCTAACCCCTTCCAAGGAAACCATCCTCACGCCTCGGTTCTACACCACCGATTTTGAAGAGATGGCGAAGATGGACATGTCGGTCAACGAGGAAGAGTTGTCCGCCCTGATGGAAGAGTTCCGCGCCGACTACAACCGCCATCACTTTGTGCGAAACGAACTGTTTGATCAGTCGTTCGACCACATCACAGGTGAAGCTCGGCAATTATTTGTTGAATTTTTGGAGCGTTCTTGCACCGCTGAATTCTCTGGCTTCCTGCTGTACAAAGAGCTTTCTCGCAAACTCAAGGACCGCAACCCGCTTCTAGCTGAAGGCTTTGCCCTGATGTCTCGTGACGAAGCCCGCCATGCAGGTTTCCTAAACAAGGCTATGTCGGACTTCAATCTGTCTCTAGACTTGGGCTTCTTAACGAAAAGCCGCAAGTACACCTTCTTCAAGCCGAAGTTTATTTTCTACGCCACTTACATCTCTGAGAAAATTGGCTACTGGCGCTACATCACCATCTACCGCCACCTAGCTCAGCACCCTGAAAACCAGCTTTACCCGATTTTCAACTTCTTTGAAAACTGGTGCCAAGACGAAAACCGTCATGGTGATTTCTTTGATGCGGTAATGCGTGCCCAGCCCTATACGTTGACGGGACTAAAATCTCGCTTGTGGTGCCGCTTCTTCCTGCTGTCGGTGTTTGTCACGATGTATTCCAATGACTTACAGCGCACTGGGTTCTATGAAATGTTGGGCTTTACCACTCGGGACTTCGAGCGTGAAGTGATCGAAAAAACCAACGAATCTGCGGGCAAAGTCTTCCCCGTAATCCTGGACGTGAAAAATCCCAAGTTCTACGACGGCCTTGAGAAATGTGTTAGCAACAATGCAAAGCTCGCGGTCATTGGTCAATCCGATGCGCCTGCACCGTTGAAGTTCTTGAGAAAGCTGCCTCACTACCTCAGCACCGTTACCCAACTGTTGGACTTGTACCTGATTAAGCCGATCGAGATGGAATCTGTTCATGGAACGGTTCGCTAGGTTGATTGCGAATCAACCGATCGATTCATTGAGTCTAAGCCATTTGGGCAGATGAAAATTGATACGATGAGAGGACTTTGCCTTTGGGCGAGGTCCTTTTTGTTTCGTTAAAGTTTCCCGCCATGCCGATCGACCTTCCGCCCCAAATTCGTACCAGCCCGACCCTCCAGAAGTGGCTCCAGCAAGCCCCCGATGTCCGTCGTGAGATTGCAAGTGATCCGAGTTTTCGCACCCGATTGCGGGTGGGCTATGGTCTTAGTAATCCCGGTGCATCCAGTGGCGTTGTTTTTGGCATTGAGGACCTGCGCTTGGGGCAGACTCCGATCGCCCTCACGGCCCATGGAAGCTTAAGTGGAACAGTGAACAGCTGGGGGGTGGATGCCCAGGCTTATGTATTGCCGCTGGGAGGCTATGTGAATATGGCTCCTGTGGTGGGCTGGCGATCGATTTCAACGGCTACAGCGAACAGTCAAGGCGTGAACTTAGGAGCCAAGGTTTTATTCGTACCTTCACGGGGGG
>JANMIS010000881.1:0-3725 GCA_031375925.1 Synechococcales cyanobacterium OTE_70_concoct_197_sub | reverse complement strand
CTAGCGCGGGAAGGTTACGCCCATAGAGACTCAGATGATCAGTATCAAAAACATACATACCCAATCACCTACAAAGTCTCCAACAGATTTGCCGCCGATCGAATCTCTGCCATCTTCATCATCCAATCATCAAACGTTGGATCATTTTCAAAAGCACCTACCGGAAGCAGATCCACCAAATGATCATCTAAATGAGTAGAAACATCAATCGTCACAAACTTCCCAGACTTAAACTGAGCCGTTAGCAATCCTTTCAGACTCGTGATCGCCTCTTCCTCCGTCGTCCCATTGGATTTCACATTTGGCAATCCAACAACCGAAGCTGTGAATAGCCGATCGGCAGGATTTTGAATAAAGACCTGATACTGCATCATCAAGACCTAGATTTAAGAATTGGATAATAAATAATACTTCCATTCTAACTGAATTAGAAAACTACGATCGCCCTAACTCGCCTCATCGATCGGCAAATACGTATCCCGATCGTCCAAAGTCGTACTCTTCAGCACCAATAGCCATAATCCAATTAGTAATCGTTTATAATGATCATTATGAAGTTCGAGTGGAATCCAGAAAAAGCCGCAATCAACTGGGATAAGCACGGGGTTAGCTTTCAAGAGGCTAAAACTGTGTTCAATAACTCTTTGGCTGCAATCTTTGATGATGAAGATCATTCGATCGATGAGAGACGTGAAATCATCATCGGCTATTCTCAAAACGATCGTTTGCTTCTCGTATCTTTTACCGAGCGATCAGGTTCTATCCGAATCATTAGTGCCCGACCCATTACTCGTCAAGAGCGTAAATCCTATGAGCAACGAAACCTTTGAGCCGATCGATAATCTGAACGACGACCTCCGACCGGAATACCATTTTGATTACAGCAAAGCCAAACCAAATCGATTTGCTGTTCAGACTTCGACGATCGAAGAATCCTCACCCACCAGCATTCAGCTTGATTCTGACATTGCAGCCATCTTTCCCACGACTGCATCTGTTAATAATGCGCTCCGTCTTCTGGTTCGGCTTCGAGAAACAACGCAGGAACTGGATTCGATCGTGGGGCTGTAGGGCGATCGTACGATCGAGTTCTGAAGATTGTTCAGGCTTAGTCAATTTCGATCATTGTGAAAGACAATACGGGGAAAACGGAAAACGGCTCGATGACCAATCCGTAGAATCCAAGGTTGAGCATCAGGAACTCGATCGTACAGCCGTTTGACCGCCTCAAGAGTTTCATCTGCCACTTCAAACGCTTCGGTTTCGATATCGATCGCCACAATCCGACCGTGATTTCCTTCTTCAACCTGCGATCGAATTTTCGATTCGTAGATCTCGGTACCACGTCGCTCCATTTCTTCTTTACTGTAACGGCGTTGTCGATCTGTCATAATTATTCCTCACGGAAGGCTCAGGGAACGACAGACTAATCCTAACGCGACGGTCCAAGATCTGGGGAATCAAGAATCAAGGGTTAAACTGACGTGAACTGGAGTGCAGCTTTTAGATCATCCGATTCTAAATCTGGCATCTCTTCGAGGATTTGTTCAGCACTGAGACCAGCCGAAAATAGATCCAAGACATCAGACACCCGAATTCTCATACCTCGAATGCAAGGACGACCGCCGCACTGATTGGGGTTGATGGTGATGCGATCGAGTAGATTTTCCATCGTGATGAGAGTCAAAAGAAGGAGTGAAGCCCAATATTAGAAACTTTTTCGGAGATATGGTAGCCCCTATCCAAAAGATCAAAGATATGCACTAGCCAAAATTTAGAAGATCCTGTATGGTCCGTCTTCAGAAATTGTGGTTTGTCTCTTCCTCCGTCGTCCCATTGGATTTCACATTTGGCAATCCAACAACCGAAGCTGTGAATAGCCGATCGGCAGGATTTTGAATAAAGACCTGATACTGCATCATCAAGACCTAGATTTAAGGATTGGATAATCAACACCACACCCACTCTAACTGATCTTCCCCGCCCAGATCCGTACGGGCCTGCATCCCAGGCCCCACCACAAAAAATCCCCTCCAATCTCTAAGACCGAACCTGCACAGGCATCACCAAATACGTCATCTTCAAACTCCCTAACGGAGACACGATCGCCGGACTTGTCGGCGTATTCAACTGAATTTGAATCTCAGTGGTATTAATCACCTTTAACCCCTCAATCAAATACTTCACATTAAACGCAACCTCCATTCCTTCTCCTGTAATCTGTGCCGGAATCGTCTCCTGACCACTCCCCACATCCTGCGCATCCACCGAAAGATCAGCCGTCTGCGACTCTGGCGAAATCGTCATTTTCACAATATTATTACGCTGATCCGCAATCACCGAAATACGCTCCAACGCACTCAACAATGCCCGCCGATCGATCGTCACCTGATGCGCAAACTGACGCGGAATCAACTGCCGATAATTGGGATACTGCGCCTCCAGCAAACGACTTGTCAGCCGCTGATCCGCCCACTCAAACACAATCTGCCCCGGATCAAACTTCACCGCCACCGTACTGCTGCTCCCCCGATCGAGCATCTTAATCACCTCCTGCAACGCCTTCGCCGGAACCGTCACCGACAGCTTAGGCATCACCGCACCCTCGTCATCCGGATGCGCCACCGTCGTCACCACCGCCAACCGATGCCCATCCGTCGCCGCAAACTCCAACCCCTCATCCTGGGCGCTCAAATGCACCCCAGTAAGCACCTGCTTCGTCTCATCCCCACTCGCCGCAAACAACGCACTCCGCAGCCCCTCAATCATCGCCTCCGCCGAAAGCTGCGCCGTCTCACCTGCTTCGATCGTCGGCAACTCAGGAAACTCTTTCGCCCCAATGCCCCGCATCTGATAAGCACCCGACGCATACTTTAGCGTCACCATAAAGCTGCCGCTCTGGTCATCCGGGCCATCAGGCCCGTCCCCATCACCATCATCCAGGGCAAGCTCACCCTCCGGCAATCGCGACACAATATCCCCCAACAGCTTCGCCGGAATCGTCAACGTCCCGCCCTCACTCACCTGCGCCGCAAAACTCGTCTGAATCCCCAAACTCAAATCAAACGCCGACAAACTCACGCGCTGAGTCTGCTCATTCGCTGTAAACAGGACATTCGCCAAAATTGGATGGCTCGGACGCGACGACACTGCACGACTCACAAGGGACAAATGGCTGCTGAGGTTAGACTGGGTACAAACAAGTTTCATGGCGCGGTCACGGGGAATTTTAAGGTTGAACAATCAAAAATTGGATGAAATCCAGGCTTAAACTGTAAAGGATTGTGGGTAATCTTGGTTGTGGAAAACTGGATCTTTCGCGGCAATACAAGGAGGTAGACATAGCATCTGTGGAAAAACCACCAAATCTCAAGCCTGAAGGCTTTCCGTATTTTTACGTACAGTAAAAAATACCGATCGAACGCCCATTTTTCTCCAGTTATCCACATGTCACTTTAAACTTTTCCACAGCTTTAATCACAAAGCTTCAACCGGACCCGCATTTTCAGAGTATTCATAGGAAAATCTCATCAGTCTCGAGCTTCACCATAGATTTAAACAATCATTTTAGCGACGACGACTTTTGCTCATCGCCTGAATACGATCGTTTAGTTGACGCAAAGTTTGGGAGAGGTCACGATCGGTTTCCTTAAGTTTGTCTATTTTCTCGCAGCTATACATCACAGTTGTATGGTCCTTACCCCCAAACTCTTCACCAATTTTAG
>JANMIS010000861.1:0-5817 GCA_031375925.1 Synechococcales cyanobacterium OTE_70_concoct_197_sub | reverse complement strand
ACTAACCCAATCTTGAAAAACGTCCCAAAATTTGCAATCATCGTGCCAATGGGAATCGTACTGCGCCAACGTCCTCGCCGCTGCCACAATGCCCCTAGGGTCCAACCCATGATGCCGTAGGGCACCAGATACTGCAACGATCGCAAGGGACCCATCAACACCCCAATGAGTAAAAATGCCGTCAATACCGTCATCCCCGCCGGACGGTTGCCCCAGCGCAGATAGATCAATGCGATCGGAATCGGAAACAACAGCATCACCGGACCAATGGGAAAGTAAAAATTAACCAGCCAAATCAAGGTCGCCGCACTCGCCAAAAAAGCCGTCTCCACCAGCACGATGGGATCGTTTGGATCAACCCCCTGACGTTGAGACACCTCTGGCATTTTCTCAGGTTCGAGATCATCAAGCCAGCCCCGATCGTCGTCCAGCCCCATGTCTTCTGGGAACGATCGGGAAGGATTTGGAGATGTGGGATTCGGATCTTCGTGCATGGCATCTTCACTCATGGGCAATCAATTTTAGCGCTCTGATGTCTATTTTTTCATTCTGCGCGGCATTCTATAAGCATGGCCCAGATTAGGATGCCATGTCCGATTTTGTAGCGGATCGTTTCCAGATTGCTCTATCTCATGCTTTCTATCGGTTCTCATCACTATGTCTACTGCGATCCCTTTCATTGAAACCACGAGTCCTTGGGAGACATCCCCCTTGGCCCTGCTTTCCATCGGCATGTTAGTTTGTGATGAGCAAGGGGTGATCCGCTGGGGAAACCCGGCCTATTGTCGATCGATCGGCCTCACGTTAGCGCAAGTTCAGGGAAGCACCCTTCAGCAGCACTTTAATCTGCCTGCTGTCTCGCATCCCGGCCACATAGACGACACCTTCTGCTATTGTGCAGCCGTCCCGTTTTCCGTACGCATCACGACCCATTCTCTTCAAGATTCGTCCCAAGACTTATTTTTGCTCAGCATCGAAGATCAGCGAGAACTGCATCAAGCCAAGGCCGAAATTCAAAAAAACCATGCCCGCTTTCGGGAAGTGATTGAGCATGTTAGCGACATCTACTTTATTCACGACTTAGCAGGTTGCTTCACCTATATCGCCCCGCAGTTCACCGATTCTTTTGGCTATTCCGTTGAGAGTTGTCTCGGCAAGAGTCTAGAAGCTCTCATTCATCCAGACGACATAGCCCCGGTTGAAACCATGCTCACCCGTGTCATCCAGACCCGCATTCCCCACGACAATATTGAACTGCGCGTCCGCCATCAAGATGGGCATTGGATATGGATTTTGGCAAGTCACTCTGTCGTTTTAGATGAGGCGGGGGAGATTAAGGGCATTCAAGGCTTTGTGAGAAATATCACCGATCGTAAAACTGCCGAATTGGAACTTCAAGCCAAGACCGAAGCGCTGGCTCAAGCACTTCAAGAGTTACAAAAAAACCAAGCTCAAATGGTGCAAAGCGAAAAGATGTCCTCTCTAGGGCAACTCGTTGCAGGCATCGCCCATGAAATCAACAATCCCGTTAATTTTATTTACGGCAACCTGACCTACACAGAACAGTACACCCAAGATTTAATCCGTTTAATTACCGCGTACCAAGCCGAATTACCCAACCCCTCGGAGGATTTGCAGGAAGCCGTAGAGGAGATTGATGTGGAGTATCTCAAAGCCGATTTACCCAAATTAGTCAAGTCCATGCAGGTCGGGGCCGATCGGATTCGTGAAATTGTTCTGTCCCTCCGTAACTTCTCAAGGCTCGATGAGTCTGCATTCAAAGTCGCAAATCTGCATACAGGAATCGACAGCACGCTCATGATTTTGCAAAATCGACTGAAGGCCAAAGATTCACGGCCCGAGATTCTGCTCGATCTCGACTACGGCGATCGGCCAGAAATAGAATGCTATGCCGGACAACTGAACCAAGTCTTTATGAATATTCTTGCGAATGCGATCGACGCCTTGGAGGACGACTGGACGACGGGCAAGGTGACAAACCCTAAGATCAAAGTGGCGATCGAAACTCAACCCGAACAGGTCGTCCTATCCATTCAAGACAATGGCGTTGGCATTCCCGCAGAAAATCTATCGAAACTCTTTGATCCGTTTTATACCACAAAGCCCGTAGGCAAAGGCACAGGGATGGGGCTTTCCATTAGCTATCAAATCGTGGTCGATCGGCATGGGGGCAAGTTGGAATGCCATTCAACAGTTGGCATCGGCACTACTTTTGTCGTCACGCTGCCAATCAAACATTAGATTATTTATTGCTTAGAACCGATCGATCCAACTTTTAGATGATTCACGCTAAGATATGAGACGCAACGTATGGCCGACTGACTGCCGACTTAACTCGTGTAGGCCAATGATTTTGAAGTTTTAGAGGTGCCAAGATGGTTAGAAGTATGACTCGTCGCAGGTCCGCTAGCAGTCAAAATATGCATGACTTGAACTTGTTGCTAGCACTACTTGGTCTACCGATCGTAATGGTGCTCTACTGGCTCTTGCAAAGTACGAATCCAACTTGGAGTACTCAACTTGCGACAATTTTTCCCTTTATTCAGAGCCAACCCGCCAACAATTCAGGAACAAGTGGCAATGTCAAAATCCTACAGGCAACCCATCAGGCCATCTGTCAGCCCGGTAACAATAGTTTAAATATCCGTCCCACCGCTAGCTTTTCAAAGCCGATCGCAGTGGTGCCCTGCGGCGACGCTGTTGCCCTGAATGGCGCACCTGTCTGGAAGGATGGCGAATCTTGGTCTCCAGTGGTCTATCGTAATACGCGAGGTTGGTCGGTGAGTCGGTTATTGCGAAAGATTTGAAAAAATTACGATCGTCTCGCAAGCAAATGCCAAGTCTCCAGCTTGCCCTTCCCTTTCACCTCGATTTCACCTTGAGATTCACAAATAAATGCATGACTCACCAAATCATAGGTGGCGCGACTGATTTGGATTTTGCCGACTTCGCCATGGGACTCCATACGGCTAGCCGTATTCACCGTATCGCCCCAAAGATCATACATCAGCTTCTGTTGACCAATCACGCCAGCGACTACGCTACCGCTGTGAATCCCAATTCTCAGATTGATGGGATAGTGATAACGCTGGGCAAAATGATTGATATATCGAACTAAATCGATCGCCAAAGCTGCAATGGCTTCGGCATGATCTTTGCGGGGAACCGGAACCCCAGCGGCAGCCATATAGCAGTCGCCAATGGTCTTTATCTTTTCAATGCCGTGACGATCGACCAGCCGATCGAATTCGCTGAATAGCTCATTGAGTAAACTAATGAGTTCGGTTGGTGTTAGCTTCTCAGACAATGGCGTAAAGTTCACAATATCTGCAAATAGAATGCTCACCATTGGATATTCTTGAGCGATCGTGCTGCGGTTTTGAGTTAATCGTTTTGCAATTTTTTGGGGCAAAATGCTAAAGAGTAAACGCTCCGATCGTTGCTTTTCATAGGCCAACGCCCGCCGCTGTAAAAACTCGATTCTGGCCGAAACTTCCAAAATATAGCTGACAAACATGCCTGCAATATTCATGAAACTCAAATAAAACAGATTGCCAATCAAAAAAGCCGTTTCACTCCCCGAATTCAACATCGTGGATTTCCAAATCCCCAGCGCCCCATATCCCAACATCATGATCCAGCCAAATGCGGTCGCGTAGCCAAAGCGCAATCTAGATAGGTGAATGGCTAAAATCACAAAAACCAAACCCAAAAAATACATGCGATGGCCCACTTCACTGGGCAACGAGATCGTCATAATCGCCATCAAACCCAAACCGCCGATTACATGGGTCATCCCGGTTAATCTCGGAATAGAACGGGACCATTTCGATCGAAAACTCAGGGCCACAGCCAGCAAATAAATCGGACAAATTACGGCATAGCGAATCAGCCAAGCCTTCGGATAACTAATGGGCAAACTCCAAAGGTCAGCGAAGCCAAAAAGCACATAGCCCACGATCGCCAGCACCAAAGTCGCCCGCGAAAACAGCAATGATGTCCTACTATAAAACACCTGAAATCGTCGTTCGTCTTCCCGTCCAAATCGCAGCCAGTAGGCCGCTTTCTTTTGGGTTTCAAGCTTAGCTTCAACGAGTTCTGTATCGAGGGGAATCTGGGGAAATAAAGTGACAGGATGATGGCTAGACTTTGAAGATTCCTCGGGGGATGGCCTAGAGGTTCGAAGGGTCATAAATGCACTCTGACGGTCTAATCTAAAGTTTGGTGATGCGAATGCATTCATCCTACCAATATTTACCGAAGCAAAGCCGTGAGGTGTATTCCCCGAGTTTGAGAATGTTGATCTATAGGTTATTGCCGATGAGGATGAATGGTGCCCAGTAGTAGGGATGCTCTAGGGACTTGGGGGCGGGCTGTCCGGGGACAAGAGAACGGACGCCGAGATCGAGGGCTTGTGCGTCTTTGTCGGTGAGTTGGCCTTTGATGAATTGTTTTTGGACGGTTTGGAGGGCGATCGCTTTGCTGCTGTTGGGTTGGGAGAGGTTGGTGTAGAAGCGGTTCATGAGTAGTGCTGTCGCGGGATCGTTGACGAGCCAAAGAGATGCCATGACGGATTTGGCTCCGCCGAGGAGGAAGTAATGCCCCATGCCTGCGACTTCAAGTCCTTCTTTATCAACGCCTCCTTTTCCGGTTTCGCAGGCACTGAGGACGACGAGATGGGTGCCTGCGAGGGCCTTCATGGTACGGATGATGGGGATGCTGAGTGGTTTACCGTTGCCGAGGAGCAGGAAGGAGTTTTCGGGGTTGTCGGTGGCGAAGCTACCGTGGGTGGCGATGTGGAGGATGCGATAGTCGGCGATGTTTTCGCGCAGGGCTTGTTCGGTGAATTGTTGGTTGAAGAGTTTGAGGCCGGGATAAAGGCTTTTTTGGGTTGGGTCGGGGCTGCCAATGATGCTGTTGAGTTCGGTTTTGACGCCGGGGAGGGCGCTGAAGGGGTCGATCGCATCGGTCAGACCTAAACCTAAGACGGGATTTTGCTGTCGATCGGGGGAGAGCCGATCGGTGGTATTGGTGCTGGCGGTGAGGATGGTGGAGATGGCGAAGTTTTCGACTAGGTAGTTTTTGCCGTCGTGGAGGGCGGCCATGGGAATGTAGCGGGTGGCGCGATCGAGGGAGAAGACGATCTGTTGGATGTTGTTATCGTCAAGCTGTTTGCGAATGGGTTGGATTAACCATTGGTAAAGTTCTTGGCTGGTTTTTTGGAGTTCTTGAAGATCGCCTTGTTGGCTGAGAAGGGTTTGGAGTTTTTCGACTTTGGTGGAGAGGTCTTTTCGGGTGACGGGGATGGCTTTGCTTTCAAAGACGACGCCACTTTTTCCGGCTTGGCTACCCCAGACGAGCCAGAGCTTGTCGTCGAGGACGAGGGGATAGATGAGGACGGTTTTGACTTTTGGGTTGGCGAGGATGACGTTTTGGGCGGCGATCGTAAATTCTGCGTTTTGGAGTTGGGCGGGATCTTTTATTTCTTGTTTGCTGAGGAGAGCTTTTAGGCGTTTGACGGTTTTTTCATAGGCATCATTGGCTTCGGTGACTTGGGCGATCAGTTGGGATTTACGCGCACACTTTTCTCTTTCGCATTGCGTGAGATCTCCGCCAAGGGCGATCGTTTTGTCGTGGGCTTGGATGACGGGAGTTTCGATCGGATTTAGGAGTTGGGTGGGTGGTTCCTTCGCAGAGCGAGTTTCGCGGGTGTAGTCACGGAGTTCTTGGGTTTTGAGCAGTTCCAAAACTTGCTGGGCTTCGAGGACTCGACCTTGGGAGAGGAGAAGATCGGCG
>JANMIS010000848.1:0-1726 GCA_031375925.1 Synechococcales cyanobacterium OTE_70_concoct_197_sub | reverse complement strand
CAGAGCATTCGGGTCCCCACACTTCGCCATGGACGCCAGTGGTCAGTCATGGCCAAGAGTTCCTCGTGCGTTGGCCTGACCTCCATCCCATTCAAAACGCGATATGCTTCCTGAACGCCGATATCTCCTTTTGGCAATATATCACATCGTAGCAGACATTCCGAAAGATAAATGTCGGCGGTCCAGTTTCCGATGCCTTTATGCTTTGTCATTGCCGAACGAACAGCGTCATCCGACAACGGAGCCAGTGACTCAAACATAAACTCTCCCGAAGCAACTTGTACGGCCAATAATCGTGTGTATTGGATCTTTTGACGCGTAACACCTAACTCCTTGAGCTCCGATTCCTTTAGATTCAGCAAACCCTCCGGCGTAACTGTGCCTGAAAGCTTGGACTGCAATCGAAAAAATGTTGCATTGGCAGACGCAAGTGTAACCTGTTGCTCCAAGATGATATGAACAATTGTCGAGAACCCAGGTGGACGAGCCCACATGTCCGGATAACCCTTTTCATCGAGAACACGCTTTAGTGCGGGGTCTCGTTCTGCGAGCAAGCGGCTTGCAAATTGCATTCGCTTTGGCGTCAGTGTGAGTATGGAGCCTTCTTTAGCCATGAAGCTTCTCTAAAAAGCGACCTGCAACGCTTTTATGGTGAGCAAGTTTGGTGCCCATTCGGTCAAGTTGCCCCACCATAACTCGCATGCGTGGATTGGCACTGAAGAAGTCGCGTTCGCGGTCAATGAATCGCCAGTAAAGTGCATCCCAGACTTCGCACCATTCCCCCTTGGCATAATCGCTCATCTTGAGGATGTAGCTCGAACCACTGATGTAAGGTTTGGTCGTCATCAATCCACCGTCTGCATGTTGACTCATACCATAAACATTCGGAACCATGACCCAGTCGTAGGCGTCGATAAACAACTCCATGAACCATCGATACACTGCGTCGGGCTCAACATCGCACAATAGCATAAAATTTCCCAATACCATCAACCGTTCGATATGGTGGCAGTAAGCGTATTTCAACGTGCGTTTCACGCTTTGGTCGAATGGGGTAATGCCAGTCGAACCAGTGTAGAAAGAAGCCGGAAGTGTTCGCGTCAGCTTCCAGGCGTTGGTGGTTCTTTGTCGTGAACCCGAATGCACGTACACGAGACGAATGAACTCCCTCCAGCCGATGACTTGTCTCAGAAATCCCTCTAACGAGTTGAGCGAAACTTGATCGCTCCTAGCGACAACTTGGTTAACGATCTGCTCGGGGGTCACCAAGCCAATATTCAGCATTGGCGTCAAAACACTATGGAAAAGAAATGTTTCTTCCTTGGAAATGGCGTCTTCGTAGTCGCCAAACGAAGCGAGACGATCGTCAATGAACGTATCGAGCCATGTCGTCGCCTGCTCAGGCGTAACAGGGTAACAAAAGTCATCCACTTGGCCGATCGCGTTCGGAAACTCTTTCGAAACGTACCGCTTAGCTTCGGAAACGCTGGCCAGCGTATTCGGGGTCTTTAATGGTGGAACCACATGACCTTTCGGCAATCGTTTTCGATTCTCGGTATCGAACGTCCACTTACCACCGACCGGTTTTCCTTTTTCATCGAGCAACAGTCCAAGTCGTTTCCGCTGCTGCATATAAAAATCGGTGAAGCGATAATGCTCACGCTTTTCAGCCCACTGCTGCATCACGTCGGTGGGCGTTAGAAACGAGGGGTCCGCCAGCCACTGG
>JANMIS010000404.1:0-2617 GCA_031375925.1 Synechococcales cyanobacterium OTE_70_concoct_197_sub | reverse complement strand
TACGAATCGCTGGGTGGATGTTCTGGATTAGAGGTAGGGCGCTGGGTCCCGAGCGATCGCCTCATGCAAGATTTGCAGTTACCGCTGGTTTGCTGGTTTGACTGGGAGATGGTGTTTACGGAGCACTTTGGGACGCGCTTTAAATTAGATACGGATTGGATCCTAGATATTGGCGAGTTTGAAACTTTAGAAGAATTGATGGTGGCCTTAGGTAATTTCTAAGAATAAATTTACCCCGCGATTGATAAGATTTTCCAAATTGTAACCGATCGCACCTCCCCCGAAAAACGTTGGCAAATCCTTTCCCCTGGAAAATCACACTTCCATTTTTCTGGGTGAGGAGGGGCGATTGTTGTGTTCATGGAAATTGCTTGATAAACTTGAAGCATCGCTCTTAACAAATTGGAGTCCGCAATTCTTATGACGATCGTGGTGAATTTAAGTCCAGAGATGGAAGAACGATTACAAAAAAAAGCAACTCAACGGGGTGAAGCGTTAGAGTTTGTTGCAACGGCATTACTAGCGGATCTTTTGGATTGGGAGGCGCAGGATTCGGAAGAGGCGATCGTAGGGATTCAGCGGGGATTGGATGATTTTGAGGCAGGGCGATTTCGATCGTTTGAAGCATTTGAGCAAGAACAACGCCAAAAATATGATTTGCCGTCATGATGTATCAGATTGATCTGTCGAGTGTGGCGGAGGCTGAAGCTGATCGTGCTTTTCTCAATCTCTCCCAAGTGACTTCGATCGAACAAGCTAGGATTTGGTATGACGGTTTGCTACTGGCCATTCGATCGCTATCAACAATGCCTCGGCGATGTTCGTTAGCGAGGGAGAGTGATAATTTCAGTGGTGAACTCCGGCAGTTGTTGTATGGTCGAGGACGAAATTGTCATCGTATTATTTTTTCGATTATTGAAACCGATACTGTAAGCTTTGTTCGGATTTTACATGTTCGTCATGCGGCGCAACAAACGATCGGTGAGGAGCCAGAGTAGAACCGATCGCACCTCCCCCGAAAACCAACCATCAGCCAACCGCCCAGAACGGAAATCACACGTCCCAGGGACGATCGTTCAACTTGGATAAAATACTCGATCGAAGGGTTGGTTCCGATACCGACGATAAATATTAAAGTCGCTGTCTAATGTTGCGATCGAAGGAATGTCTAAACGCTCAGAAATTACGACTAGAGAAAGATCCGCAAAATCAGCAGGTATGTTTCTATATTGTTGGTTCAGTTGCAAAACCCGTTCGAAGTCTTCAGGAATAAGGGGTTCGCAGTGATAGATTTGAGCGGCAAGATGACGTAAAAAGTTAGACTGAACTCGATCGTCTTCTGCAAGGAGCCACATGGTTTCTGTGACACAGCTTAAGGTCGTAATCAATTGACTTCGACATTGCCCTAAAAAATCAAAGACTGTACGATGATGCGGATCAGCGGCATCATAGAATGCAACTAAAATTCCAGTATCAATCAAAACCCGATCGCGTTTCATTGTCGGGATGCCTGTCGATTTTGGATGTGCTGGGCGATCGCAGCTTTGCGAGTTTGACGATCGCTAAGGTTCCCATTATTCAAAAAATGCTGGGGGACTGGTCCCATGCGTTCTAAAACTGTCTGAGCTTCAGGTTCATTCAGAGAGAGTTCTTCCTTCGGCATCGCTTGGAAGATATACCAAAGTTGATCAATAACGGAGTCATTCGATCGATCGATCGCAGCGATTAACTGTTCTTTTCGTGTCATGGCCAATTTCAAGTAAAAGGTCTGGTACCTCTACTATTGTATGTCATGGATCTCCCGATCAAGAGATCGATCGCACCTCCCCGAAAACCAACCGCCAACCGCCCAGAACGGGAATCATACGTCATAGGGGCGATCGAAATAATAAGGCATTGAGAGTCTGAATAATTGCAGTTCCACCTTCGATCGCATCAAACTGAACACGATAACCGTAGATCATCGCCATTCCAACTAATGGAGTGCTTTCAGATGCATTAATATCAATTTGTTGCAATGTCCCATCCCAGATAATGAATCCTCGGTAAACATCAAATGTACATTGGCTACCGTCTCCGAGCGTTCCTAATTCTCGGCGGTAGGGGTGAAGATTCAACCGATCGAGAACTGTGATAGGCAGAGTCAAATATCCTGTAAATCCGGTGTCGAGTAGCGCATCGATCGTTTGACGTTCTGACTCACCATTGCTGATCACGAGTCGAAGTTTGATTTCGCAGTTTTGGTCAATGATTCCGTACATCATGGCGATTATCTCAGCAGACCTGCACCAAAACGATGCACGGCAGGATAGCCAATCCGAATACACCAAATTTGAGCATCTGGATATTGTTCTAAAAGCCGATCGGAGGCAAGCATTGTGTTTTTTGCAATTTCAAAGGCTCCGGTTTCAATGTCAATAGCAACGATTTGACCGTGGCGATCGGTTTCGACCTGCGATCGAATTTGTGTTTCGTAGAGTTCGGTTCCTCGTTGGACAAATTCTTCTTTGCTGTAGCGGAGTTGGGGAAGCATGGGAATCACCTCGATCGGATGAACTGTGTCTATTCTAGCGCGCCTCCTCCGAAAACCATCAGCCAACCGCCCAGAACGGGAATC
>JANMIS010000744.1:0-1331 GCA_031375925.1 Synechococcales cyanobacterium OTE_70_concoct_197_sub | reverse complement strand
CGGGGCGTGCAGCAGCTTCGCAAGCCGACTTGTTGGCCAAGCATGGCGTGCTCGTTGTCACGGGGCCTGTGCTGGTTGGCGAGGAGGATGGTCAAGTCGTAAACTATCCTGGCGACATCGCAGCCGCCGGCGTTCCGATTGCTTTCCAATCTCAAACGACAACTGGCACCAGCAAATTGCCGGATGTCGTGTCGTATGCGGTTCATCTCGGGCTAGGTCGGGACGACGCGTTGCGAGGCATGTCTCAGGGGCCTGCGTCGTTTATGAAACTAACCGGTGTCGGTGCCATCGAACTTGGCAAAGACGCAGACTTGGTGGTGCTCAGCGGACCACCTTTTGAGCTTTCCAGTGAAGTGTTGGCCGTCATGATCGATGGCAATTGGGTCTATGAAAAGGAGATCAAGTGATGGTACGGCGCAAGAATAATCCGGGCTTGCGAATTTCCGCTAACAGTGCCGCGTTGTTTGCAATCCTCCTTCTGGCGTCGTTTGTTGACACGCATATCGCCATTGCACAAGACGCAAAGCCGAAACTGGCAATTCATGTTGGCAAGGTTCTAACCTGCGTGGGTGAACCGATCATCGGCGGAACCATCCTCGTTTCCGAAGGCAAAATAGAGGCTGTCGGCAAAACCAAAGAAATGATCGTACCCGACGGCTATCAGCAAATCCATCATCCAGATGCGTTCGCTATGCCAGGCTTGGTCGAGGCGCACTCGCATGTCGGCGGCTCGGGTGACTTGAATGAAATGGTCTACCAGACCAATCCGGAGTTGCGCAACTGGGACCAGATCATTCCCCATAACGAACAACTTAAGAACGCGATCGCGGGTGGCATAACAACTATTTGTTTCATTCCTGGCAGCGGCACCAACATGGGTGGCTGGGGTACCCTCATGAAGACTGGACCAGGCAAACTCTCGGACATCATCATCAAAGCACCGGGGGTTCTCAAAATCGCCCAAGCCGGCAATCCGGAGCGGCAGGATGGTGAGGTCGGTTCAGGACGTGGCGGCATGAACTACGTTATTCGTCAGCAGTTGATTGAGGGACAGCTTTATGTTCGGCAATGGGATGATTTCGAAGCGGGACGAACGAAAGTAAAGCCACCTCTCAATCTCAGGCTGGAGTACTTTAAACCATTGTTTCATCGAGAGATTCCAGTCGTTGTTCACACGCAAATCTATCAGGTGGTCCAATCCACGCTGAGAATCTTGCACGATGAAATGAACTTGAAAATCGTCCTCGACCACAGCGAATTTGATGCTTACAAATTGACTGAGGAGATCTTAAAGCGAAACATTCCTGTTATGGTGGGCCCTCGCGGATTCC
>JANMIS010000723.1:0-7811 GCA_031375925.1 Synechococcales cyanobacterium OTE_70_concoct_197_sub | reverse complement strand
AAGCATACGCAAGGGGCTTAAACCAACCTTCAACGATCGATTCAAGGGACTGGAGCGGCTGAGAATCGTGATTTTCGACCAGGGTGACGGCTAGAGCGGGCTGCTGTTGCACTAATGAACCCTCAAAGATTTGGCTAAGGTCATACTGGTCTCCTGCTTGGCTAGCCTCATGAAAGTTGTAATGCAACGGCGCATCAAACAGACTTACTTTGCCATCCGTAGACTCAATAAAATGATGTAGCGCATCCACCTCATAGGACCAATACTCTCCAACTGCGAAGAGATCTCGTTTTGCATAATGCCGAACATGTTCTAACCATTCCTGAAAGAACTCCGCCGAGACATGCTTCACCGCATCAAGCCGGAAGCCGTCCACATTCGTCGTGTCATAAATCCACTCACCCCAATACTTCAACTCTCCCACCACTTCAGGATTCTCTATATCCAAGTCGCAACCCATAAGATAGTCGAAGTTGCCATTTTCTAAATCAACATTCTGATCAAAAGACTTGCCTTTTAAAAGATAGATTGCCGACTCGCCTTCATTGTAAGCATTGTAATCGATCGCATCAAAATGCCACCAATGCCATTCCATTGTGGAATATTTACCCTTGCGTCCGGGAAAGGTAAAGTGAGTCCAGGCTTTAATGGTTTGATATTCGCCGATCGCTTCATTGCGATTGTTGGGGTCAAAGGGCGTTGCTTCTACTTCTTCGGCCTCGTCTGCCCCTAACTTATGATTAAACACGACATCTGCATAGATTCGAATTCCAGCTTTTTGCGCTGTTTTAATAGCCTGAATATATTCCTCTTTTGTGCCGTATTTAGTTCGCACAGATCCTTTCTGGTCAAACTCTCCCAAGTCAAATAAGTCATATATTCCATACCCCACGTCCATTCCACCCCCCGTTCCTTTGTAGGCTGGCGGGAGCCAAAGGGAAGTAATGCCAACTTCAGCCAAACTCTCTGCTTCCGACGCAACTTGATTCCAAAGGCTACCATCTTCTGGGTTGTACCAGTGAAAGTACTGCATCATCACGCCGTTAGGATCAGACATAAATCACACTCTTAATTGATTTGACGCTCACGATTTTGCATGGAACTTCAGTAACCTGTCCATCCGGTATTTGGGGTATTTGTTAGCGTTTTTCAAAGGGATGAATCTCTCTCCATTGGATGATTAGACTCGATCGGATGATCTCATAATGGTTTTAGATCTAGAAATCGACTGATGATTCAGACCTAAATTTATTTTAAAGCTCTACCGATTCATTGATTTAATCCCAACTTAAAATCGCTATATTACGAATTGAAAGTTCGAGCCAAAACTCGAAAAAGCAAACTGAAAGGGTAAGTTAATATGAAATTCAATATTCCATTTCTCTCTCATCTCAAACGCCAGATTGCTCAAGCCCTCAGCATGATGTTACTGGTGGGATTGGTCTGGCAGGGAATGGCTTCACAGGCAATGGCTGATGTCCGATCGCCTTTACTCGCCACAAGTGCAGACAGCATCTCTAAGCAAGTCTCTGGCAAAGTTGACAAAGCTAAAGGAGCAACCAAAGAGGCAGTGGGCAAAGCTCAGTCTTCTATGGAGAACAGAAAAGGCGAGATCGATCGCAAGGTCAAAGATGGCATGACTGAAGCAAAAGTTGCAGCCGAAAGTACTGCGACCCGAGCTGAAAACGGGATAGAAAAAGCGGCTGATTCAGTTAAGGATTTCTTCGGACAGTAAGCTCCTTGATGATGACTCTCTCTGCCGATCGGTTGATATTTTAATCGGATACTGACCGATCGGGTATCTCCATAGAGAGATTTGGCAATACGGTTTTATGTAGAGAGTAAATCTAAGTAAAACAAGTATTCTGCAAACAGTTCACTCCCATTATCAAACATAAAAAAGGCAAATCATGAGTACCGAAAACCGTGTCAAATCAGTTGTTAAAAATGCAGAAGGTAAGGTTCAAGAGGCTGTTGGTAACATAACTGATGATTCACAAGATCAAGCAGCGGGCAAAGCAAAGCAGGTCGAGGGAGACCTACGGGGCAAAGCTGAAGATGTAAAAGATAAAGTTGTCGATGCAAAAGACAACCTTGGCGACAAAGTTAAGGAAGTTGCTGGCAAAGTCAAGGATGGCCTTGGAGATGCCAAAGACGCTGTTGTAGACAAGGCAAGGGAAGTTGCCGATAACGTCAAAGATGGCGCTGACGATGCTAAGGCTAAATTGAAGAAATAAGGCTCATACCCGCACCCTTCTTTTTATAGGGAAGGGTGTAAACCCACTCTTTTAAACAGACCACAATTTTATGCCAAGACTCATTGGAAAAACCTCGAAAACTCCGCTTTATGTTGGAATCTCTCTCCTGGCAACAGTCGCAGTTCTAGGCGCACTAGAGTATTCCGGCACGATCGACCTCATTCCCGGTTTCGGTCAAAGCCGCAGAGTCACTGGAACACTCGATTCATTACCCGGAAAACCTTCAACGCGCTGAAGGTTTTTCTCTCAATCTATGTCTGAATTCACCCATCGTTAAATTCAAGGAAAAACATCGTCATGCGTAAGGGTAAAGACATTATCGGCAAGCCCGTTGTCTCGTACGATTCTGGTGAGAAAACTGAAACAGTTGTAGATTTAATTTTCGATCAACAAGACAATCGTTTGCTGGGCTTTTTAATCGATGAAAAAGGTTGGTTTAGCAATGCCAAAGTATTGCCGCTGAACTCAGTGCAGGCGATCGGGCTGGATGCAGTTATTGTTCCATCTAGCGATGCGATCGTGTCGTCTAGTCAGTGCGAAGTCATTCATAAGATTTTAGATCGAAACAATATTTTAAACGGCACTCGGATTATGACCACCGATGGTCGAGATCTGGGCACATTGGTTGACTTTTATTTTGACGAGAAGACAGGGATTGTGGAAGGCTACGAAACCTCTGGAGGATTGTTTGCAGATGCTTACTCCGGGCGGTCCTTTATCCCCGCGCCCCAAACTCTGAAAATTGGTGAAGATGTTGCGTTTGTGCCGTCTGAAACGGCTTCGTTAATGGAAGAGCAAGTGGGTGGCTTAAAATCCGTTATGCAAGATGCAGGAGATAAGCTGCAAGTTGCAGGGGGTAAGCTGCAAGAAACCGCACAGATAGCAGGTGAAAAGCTACAGAGCGGTGCGCAGGTGGCCGGTGAAAAGCTACAGGAAACTAGACGGGACATCGGTGAGGCTGTCAATAACAAAATGGCTGATTTGACGGTTGAGCAAGCTCAAGGAAGGCGTGCGCAACGGATGATTCAGAGTTCGGAAGGCTATATCATTGTGGCCCAAGGCCAAATTGTGACTCTTCCGGTGATCGATCGGGCCAAGGCCTGTCATCAGGAAATTGAACTCTTAGAGGCCGTTGGGTTGTCTACGCCAGAAGCGGCTCAAGGCAGAGCAGGTGCGCTTGCGTTCTCCGCAGGCGATCGTCTCCAAACAACCACAACCATCGCCCGTGAACAAATCCAAGAAGGCGCTGCTAACCTTTGGGATAAGGTGAAGGAAACAGCGAGTGACTTGCAAGAGCGAGGCACTCAAGCCCTTGATGAAAAACGCATTCAAGGAGCCTTAGGTCGCCCCACTACTCGCGCAATTTTAGCGCCGAATGATGAAGTGATTTTGGATGTGGGTGAATTGATTACTCACAAGGCGATCGAGCGTGCCCGGGCCATTGGAATTCTGCCATTGTTACTGGATTCGGTCTACACCGAGACCCCTGAATTATCCCTTGATGATCTGCGGGCAACCGGAACAGGGAGATCCTCGGGGAGGGCATTGAATTGATCGAGCATTCATTTGCGTTCTATGGATTTGCGTTCTATGCAATCATCCTGGCACGATATTTCATTCTGGCTGGGGGAACGCATTTGTTGTTATATGGTGTCTCTAGGAAGCATACAGAAACCGATCGTCAGGAGAGTCAAAAGGAACTGTCATTATCTTGGACATTAATTTGGCAAGATATTCAGCTTTCCATTCTCTCTTCTGTTATCTTTGCTGTAAGTGCCGCATTGATCATGTCGGCCTATCAGTTAGGCATTACGCGCTTGTACAGTGATATTCATCAATATCCATTGTGGTATTTAGCCGTTAGCTATCTTGTTTCGATCGTCTTCCAAGACGCCTACTTCTACTTCTTACATCGATTACTTCACCATCCCCGTCTCTTTCGCAATTGGCATCAAGGTCATCATCGCTCTAAGCATCCCACACCTTGGACCTCTGCGGCCTTTGATGTGCCTGAAGCGATCGTTCATTCATTGTTTTTAGTGGCGATCGTCTTTATATTGCCGCTTCATTTCATAACCGTCATTGCTGTGATGAGCACAATGACGGTCTGGGCAGTTATCAATCACCTTGGTGTCGATCGGTTGCCCTCTAACTTTCCTCATCATTGGTGCATGCGTTGGTTTACTGGCCCTGCCCACCATGCCATTCACCATTCGCAATATCACTTGCACTACGGGCTTTACTTCACATTTTGGGATCAGTATCTCGGAACTCACAAAAAATAGGAACTACAATGCTTTTAAGAAAACGGGCTGTTGGAATTTTTTCAAATTATGTAACCACTGAAACTGCATTATATGATTTAAAAGACACAGGTTTTCTAATGGAAAACGTGGCAATTATTGGGCATGACGTCAAGAACCACGATGAAGGCACAGGTGCTAAAGTCAGCGATCGGTTAGCAGATGTCGGTCATTTATCAAATGATGAAAATCGCTCTGAGGAATCTGCTAAAACTGGCGCTGTCACAGGGAGTACTGTCGGAGGCGTTACTGGATTGCTCGTCGGGCTAGGAGCAATCGCGATTCCGGGGGTTGGCCCTGTGATGTTGGCAGGTGCCATGGCAACGGCGATCGCGACGACCCTCTCAGGTAATGTTATTGGTGCAGCGGTTGGGGGGCTTACGGGCGGATTAATCGGATTAGCGATTCCTGAAGACCAAGCTAATGTCTACAGCGATCGAGTTTCGAAAGGTGACTATTTGGTCATGGTTGAAGGCAGTGACGAAAACATCGCGGCAGCAAAATCTATATTGATGAAATATGGAATCCGTGAATGGTATGAGTATGAAATCTCAAAGCCGTAATCTACTGCCACAACAAATGTAGAAAAAATGTAGAAAAAATGTAGAAAATTTGAGGAATTATAAAATGAACATCTCTAAAGTGAGTGCCAAACTTTTCGGCTTGTGTCTTATCCCACTACTCATTACATTAACAGCCTGTAGTGATGCAAAAACTTCGTCAGATGCCCCCAATTCGACTGAGACGAATGGGCAAGTTTCTACCATGAAGGATGGAAAAGCGACCCAAGATGATGCACAGAACGAAACCCGTAAAAAGCAGTTAGAAGCTGACATTCGGGCGAGAGAACAACGAAATAATATGGGTGGCGACCCACTAAAAAGAGCTGAGGAAGATTTATCCAGCGAGGTGCGTAGTAAGCTCGAAGCAAATATTCCCAAGGGCAAACTGACAATCTCAGCTAAGAATGACGAAGTGACTGTTTCTGGAGTCGTTAGTACGAAGGAGCAGTTAGACAAAATTAAGCCGCTGGCAATGCAAATTAAAGGCGTTAAAAATGTCGTCGTTAAGGCAACTGTTAGTCCTTAAAGCTACAAGAAAGGCGAATGTAGTTTACTCCTACTCGCCAAGTTAAAGATCAAAACTACTGAACTGAAGGATTTTTTATGAATATCATTGCTTGGATTATTTTGGGTGCTTTAGCTGGTGCAATTGCGAAGGCGATCGTACCTGGGCATCAAGGTGGCGGCTGGATTTCGACGATCGTACTGGGTATTATTGGTGCGTTTGTTGGCGGTTCATTACACGTCTTTATTCAATCAGGAACGCTACAGCTTGCGGCACCTGGCTTAAGTCTTCCAGGCGTATTTATTGCTGTTTTGGGTGCGATCGTTGCCATCTTTATCTATGGTTTTCTAAACCGTGGTGATGCTTGATTGACAGATTTCTGTTAATCAAGTGCAAGATTTTAAATATTACAAACCTAAGAGGACTATCATGACTACTTCAAACATTACAGAACCAATTACTACGCCTCAGTCATCCGATTCCTATGATGCTCACATCATTCCGGCAGAAACTGCCGCACGCAAAGACCGCGAAGGCGATCGATACAAAGACACCTCTACAGCAGGCCAAACCGTAGACCAAGAGGGCCTGACTAACAACTACGCTACTGAACCTGAAATGTATTTTGAAACGCCAGGGGATGCAGCAGCAGTTCCTAACGATGGACTCGACTCAATGAGTTCATCTCCTACGCCAGGAAACTGTACCATTGTCGATATTTTCCCCTCTTCTATAGAAGCAGAAAATGCTGCGATGAAAATGAAGGAAGCAGGTTTGGATCCTCATAAAATTTCAATTATTGGTGGTGGTTATCAAAATACTCAGCATGTAGAGGGTTCTTTGAACTGCAACGAAATTGAAAAGTCTGGAGGATTTGCAACCGTGTTGACCGGGTTGGGCATTGTGAGCAGTGAAGCCCTAATGTATCAATCCCAAATTGAAACCGGTAAATTTGTGGTGATGGTTATTGGGAGTGACGAAGAGATTACCAAAGCAAATCAGGTGCTTCATGCGATCGGTCACAAAACTCTCGAAGAAGCTAGTGTCTAGATATTCCTTTGGCAGCAATGCCGAGGCTTACATAACCCCCTAAATCATTGAAATAAACAGCCCCTAGGTCATTAAAGATCTAGGGGCTGCTTTGTATGAGTTGCTGCTTTGTATGAGTTAAACCAAAGGCGACCTATTTGTTCGCCAAAGTCCTACGCTTGGTAATCATGCGATAGGTTTCAATGATATCTCCTTCAGCCCAAGCATTGAAGTTATCGATGCGAATCCCGCATTCGTAACCTGCATTGACTTCTTTCGAGTCTTCCTTCATGCGCTTGAGGGAATCCAGGTTGCCCTCGAACACTTTATTGTTGCCACGATGAACGCGAATCTTACAGTTACGAGTCGCCTTACCAGACTGAACATAACATCCAGCCACAGCGCCCTTACCCACAGAGAAGACAGCCCGAACTTCGACTTGACCCAGCGGTTCTTCAACCAGTTCAGGCTCAAGTAAGCCTTCCATCGCAGCTTGAATATCATCTAGCAAGCCGTAGATGATGTTGTACTCTCGCACATCGACGCCAGCTCGATCGGCAGCCTGACGAGCACCTGTCGCCAACGTGGTGTTGAATCCAATTAAGACTGCATCCGAAGCCGAAGCCAAGTCTACATCTGTTTCAGAAATTTCACCCGGCGCGGCAAACAAGACCCGCACTTGAACTTCACCTTGAGGCAACTGCTTCAGCGCTCCCAAGATTGCCTCAACAGAACCTTGAACGTCAGCTTTCATGACGATGTTCAATTCCTTGAGTTCGCCTTCTTGAGCCTTCCCAGAGATGGTGTTCAAGCTGACGCGGCGCGAAGACATTGCAGCCATTAGGCGTGACTGACGTTTTTCCTCAGCACGGCTGTCCGCAACGGTACGGGCTTCTTTTTCATCTTTGTAAATTTGAAACTCGTCTCCAGCCGAGGGAACTTCCCCAAGACCTAGGACTTCCACCGCAAACGACGGGGAAGCTTCCTTCACCCGGCGACCGCGATCGTCCACCATGGCCCGAACCTTACCCAAGGACGACCCTGCAACAATGATGTCGCCGACTCGAAGGGTGCCGTTCTGAACTAAGAGCGTAGCTACAGAGCCTTTCCCTTTATCAAGGTGAGCTTCAATGACCGTTCCGCGTGCTGGGCG
>JANMIS010000703.1:0-2738 GCA_031375925.1 Synechococcales cyanobacterium OTE_70_concoct_197_sub | reverse complement strand
CTAAACACCACCGAAACCGGACATTTAACAATCTCAGGAATCGCCGCATAATACTTCGCATCAATCAAATCCTGAAGACAAGCTCTTCGTGCATTTACGTTCGGGTGATGCAAGAAATCAACGACCTGATTAATTGTGCTGTAATCCCCTGAAAATCGGCAGACAGCCGCGATTGCAGCGCTTCTAATAGTTTCATCAGCATTAGTCGTGAATCGTTTAATTTTTTCTAACGCCGGGGCGTAATCTAGATTCGCTAACGTGTGAATAACAACGCGAAAAATCTGATTCTCACGGTCGAGTACTGATGCAATCGCTTCCATCACACTTGGGTCATCAGTTCCAATTTCACCGATCGCCCACACCGCATTCTCAACCGTGTACATATCGTCGTCTTTTAGGCATTCCACGATCGCAGGCAATCCCGCCTTCGCTTCCAATCGCCCCAAACTCTCCACAGCTTTGCGTCTAACAATCCGTTCATCAACATCAGTTATATCTGTTGTTTCGATCGCTCTAATTAACGCATTCACTGTTTTTTCAGTATTGAAATTAATGAGATGAGAAACCGCAATATACTTCTCTGATGGGTCTTTCAGCATTGCGATCGGCGTTTCGAGGAGTTCGATCGCCTCATCCTCAGTCAAATTAAATAGATTAAAAAAACGCTTATCCACGATAATTCTCAGCTAATGCTCAAAAATAAAAACGGCTGACTCATAGCCAACCGTTTTTGTTAATTTCCTGACCTGAATTCTCTAAAACTAATAATTCAAAGTACGGTAAGGAACTTTCTTCATATCCGTATTCATTGCAGATACAGCAGGCGTTCCAACGTTGGGCGTTTTCAAGCCACGAGCCATTGCGAGATAGTTCGCAGGGCTGCCCGCTTTGGGCTTCTCTTCCTGAGGCGTAAAGCGCTTGACAGTAGTTTGCCAAACGATTTTTGGGAAGCCCAGTTGCGTCCGATGATATTCATCGTAGCGGGGGTTTTGGATGTTAAAAGGCGTTTCCTTCGCACCGGACGCTAAGGTCCGACGACGTTGGTAAGGCACGATCGAATCCCCAAAAGCCGTCAAATACTCATCGCTATCCAGCAGTTGATTAATCAATGCTGCACGGCCTTTCGTCGCAATGACAATAGACCAAGCAATTTTTTCCTGTTCGCTGTAGGGCGATCGTCCTAGCACTTTGTTGATGCAATGCTCAACGAAGCGATAGTTGCTGTTCAGGTTGTAGAAGCTACCTGTGAAGGTTCTAGATAAGCACAATCCACGAATGAAATCGCGAACGGTAATCTGGCCGCTTCTGAGTTGGGATTCCAAAAATCTTTCGCGATCGGCAGCGAAAGCATGGAAAAAAACCTGACGATAGGCCGCTTCAATCAGCGCGTCCATGTCGGTCGTAGACAAAATATTGTCAGTCGAGAAAATTCTCGATTGCTCATCGCCATACACATCAAACCCCTTAACGCGGGTGTTCTGTGAAGACGGAGCATATGCAAGCAATGGAATCGCCATGCTAAAGCCTCCGTGATCGTGAATCGAAATGGACCCGTCCCCAAAAATTCAAGCCCCAAAGCTCAAATCTAAAAAAACAGGAGCTGATAGTTTTCACCTTAGCTCCTGTTTTTTTGTTCAACTAGCTGAGGGTGTTAATAGCGTAGTTGAGGTAGGAGTTCGCTTCGTTCTGAGAGTCTCCAGTCAAGCCGTGGTTAGCCTTGATGTACTTCAACGCTTCGACATACCAGCTAGGGGATAGGTCAAAGGTTTTGTTGATTTCAGCGATACCTGCAACGAGGTAGTCGTCCATAGGGCCTGTTCCACCCACGACGAGGCAGTAGGTGACCATGCGGAGGTAGTAACCGATGTCACGAACGCACTTAGCCTTGCCTGTCGCAGTGGATGCGTAGTTAGGGCCGGACATGGTGGTGGTGTAAGGGAATTTGCTGTACACCGCGTTTGCAGCGCCTTCAGCCAATGCAGCAGACTTCTCAGTCAATGCTTTTGCAGCTGCCAAAGATGCGCCAGCTTGCTTGTAGCGACCGAATGCAGCTTGCATTTCGGTGCTGCTCAAAAAGCGTCCTTGTGAATCAGCAGCCGAGACGGCTTCGGTAAGAGGGGTCTTCATTTGGTATCTCCCAGTGGATAAAAGCTTTGTGTGATCGAAGCAGATGACTCAGAACGCGGGGTGCAGTGACTGCCGCATTCTGAGGTCAGGTCGTTAGTTATGCAACGGAGGATGCAGCGCGATCGAAGTAGCTTGCCACTTCAGAAGCGATGGCAGAGCAGTCACCTTGAGTGATGCCGTTACGATCGTTGACGATCGCAAGCGCTGCATCTTTCATTTTGCCAACGCCGACTGCGACGGAAGCACCGGGAGTACCGAGTGCGAGGTAGGTTTCGCGAAGACCGTTGAGGCAACGATCGTCTAGGACGGATGCGTCACCTGCGAAGATTGCATAAGTGATATAGCGAAGGATGATTTCCATGTCGCGAAGGCAAGCGGCCATCCGACGGCTGGTGTATGCGTTGCCACCAGGCGCGATCAGTTGGGGCTGTTCAGCAAACAAGGAACGAGCAGCATTAGCAACGATAGCGGATGCGTTACCCGTGATGCGGTTGACGGTATCCATGCGCTTGTTGCCTTCAGCAACCATTGCGCTTAGAGCGTCGAGTTGGCCAGCGTTGAGGTATTCGCCGCGAGCGTCAGCCTGGGAAACAACCTTTGCAAATGCGTCA
>JANMIS010000385.1:0-1995 GCA_031375925.1 Synechococcales cyanobacterium OTE_70_concoct_197_sub | reverse complement strand
GTGTCAGTGTCTAGCACTGGGAAGTAGCCCCATACCGCACTGAAATAGGCATTTTCAACACTCACGCCGCCTTCAATGCTGACCCCGGATTTTGCCGATGGAGAAATGATGAGAACGTCAGGTTTGTTTTCCTGTAGCCATTGGTCAGGCTGTTCAAAAAATCCGGTGAATTTGCCGCCTTCATTCGTCTCTGAGTCGATTCTGACCACGCGCCGATCGGGGTAAAGCTTACGGATATTGCGCTCTAGTCGCTTCCCTTCTCTCTGTGAACTGGCAACATAAAGCACCCGCTTCCCAGCCTGCACGGTCTGAAGCAACAGCGCACGGAACCCGGATGGTTGCCCCCGGTAGTGCTTCACATCCCATGGGGCTGATTCTTTTTTGTGGGTAAAGACTCTGACAACTTCACCACCGGAGACCGCCTGAATGAACTTCACTGCACGATCGGATAATCCATCCTCCGACAGAACGATCGCCCCGGTTTGGATCGCATGACGCGCCGCCGCTGTGAATCGTTCGAGGATGTCCGAATAGCGATTCCCTAGGGTGTCCCCTTGGGTCAAGCTTTGGATGACCTGGTTTGCTTCATCCAAAATTAAATTGACTGGCTTAGACCAAAGCCAAGCGGGGATCCGGTGAAGGGATTCAGCACAGAGGACAATCCCACCGCGATCGGTGGCATCGGCCCACAATGCCGTCTGACTTGCTGAATCGGTGGCGTAGTTGTGAATGTGTGGCAGATTCCAGTTATGGGCCGTCTGTTGCCCGGTGGCGTTGGTTGGGGCGATTACGAGATTGAAAGCCGCCGATCGCTTCACCCAATCAGCCCCGATCCGTGTTGTCTTTCCGCCATTCATATTAACGCTGAGGACGTGGATCGTCCCTTGCTGCAATTCGGGTAGAGACGGTAGGTATTCGCCTTCTGTGGCGCGTTCTACGGGGTAGCTGAGGGTATTCAGTCGCTTCAGATTCTCTAGAGCCTGAAGGATTCGGCTATCCCGTTTGTAGGTGTCGAGGTCGATCGCGTCATCGATGACAGCATCTAGCCAAGTTTGGGCACCGTCTCTGAGGTTGTAAAGAGCATCGTCGATCCCTTTACCTACTACCCCATTCCACAGCGCGACATGGGACTTACAGCCTGCGTCTTTGACCGCTGCTCCTAGTCCTAGAATCTGTTGCCGGACATTTTTCTGAGTGATCAGCTTCTCGTCTTTGTCAAAGAAAATCGTAACTTTTTGGCCGGGGGATAGGACGGACGTAACGACGGGGTGAAGCGTCTTACTGCCCTTCTGATGCCATTGTGTGATGCCACGTAAGGCGATGGCTGGGATGCCATGGGCGATGAGGGCAAGGGCTTTTTTAAGACCCTCGGCCAGGGCGATCGGTAGACAGCACCGTTTCACCACCTGCCAGAAACTTTCATTCGGTTCTGGGGTGACGTGGTAGCGATCGTAGATGTCCTGTGCGGTTTCTTTGTCTACCCAGGGAAGCAGTGGCGCGGCTTCACTGCCTTGGGGTGTTTCGTATTTAACAATTTTGATTTTAGGCGCGATGCCAAATCCTAGAAATTCCGCACTCTGTCTAGGATTTTTTGGTTTGACATAGGGGATTTCTGCCGTGGATCCGTCAATCGTCGTTCCGACTGCATACCAACCGCCTGCCCTCATAAACTCGTAGCGATCGAGGATTTTCTGAGCGGGGCTTGTGACGTAGCTTGTGACCCGTTGGACATTGGCGACGGCTTCTGATGCCAGTAGTTCGATCGCCGCGTCCCCTTCAATCCAGTGGACGTTAGCGAGGGTGAGACGATCGGGTATCGCTGATTTTCGGAATTCGTCTAGGAATTTTTTTGCTGTGGGCCGATCGTCCCCTTCCTTTGATACTGAGGTGGATCCGTCGATCGCTGTGATAAAATTAGTAGATGAATCGATAGATGGATCAATCCGGGTACTTGCATCAGACGAAAAGAACGTTAACATTGTAGACATAGCCACC
>JANMIS010000635.1:0-1699 GCA_031375925.1 Synechococcales cyanobacterium OTE_70_concoct_197_sub | reverse complement strand
CTTACTATAAGCAGATTCATCTAGTAAAGATAAAATATCCGGGACAAAATTCTTAAAATAAAATAGAAGTTTTGCACAAATGCTTTTTCCACTAGCTTGTGGACCAATAAGTATGTTGACCTTCTTGATCTCAATATTAATAGATTTAATCCCAGCAAAGTCCTGGATGATCAGGCGTTCAGTCATAGTTGGAAAAGATAATTTACTCTGAATTTAGAAACTAGATAAGTCTGTGATGCCAGAAAAAAGGGTGGAGACATACTCCACCCTAATAGATTATTTTAGAATTGGCACTACTACGCAACGCCTTCGATCCGATCTTCGACTTCTTGATAAAGTTCGCGGAGCCGATCGAGGTTCTCGTCACTGGTTTCCCAATAGCCGCGACCGTTCGCTTCTAAAAGGGTCGTCACCATTTTGCGGAAGGAGTTAGGGTTGAGATTAAGAAGCCGCTCTTGCATTTCCTTATCTTTCATAAAGGTGCTGTTGGCATCTTCGTAAACCCAGTTATCCACCGCATCCGCTGTCGCCGACCAGCCCATTGTATTGACCAATCGCTTCGATAGTTCACGCACACCCTCGTAACCGTGGGAAAGCATTCCTTCATACCATTTTGGATTCAGGAGCTTAGTGCGGGAATCGAGACGAACGGTTTCCGACAGCGTGCGAATTTGAGCATTCGCTGTTGTTGTATCGGCCATGTAAGACGTGGGCGCTTTGCCGTCGTCGCGCAGTCTCGATACAATTTTCGTGGGGTCGGAGTCGTAATAGTGCGAGACATCCGTGAGGGAAATCTCGGACGAGTCTAAGTTTTGGAAAGTCACGTCGGCGGTCTTGAGGGACGCGCGGAAGAGGTCTTCCTGTTGCTCCATCACACCAGGATTGTCAGAGGAGAATGCAAATCCCTTGCGGGCAAGGTACATGTTTTGCAGTTCTTCTTCGTTTTCCCAGGTGCCATTTTCAACGGCGAGGTTGATGTTGGAGGAGTAAGAACCAGAGGCGTTGGAAAAGACGCGGGTGGCGGCTTGCCGGACGCTAACGCCAAGCTGGGCCGCTTGGTCGATCGCATGCTTCCTCACGTAGTTCATGTCCAATGGCTCATCCGCTTCAGCAGCCATTTTCACCGCTTGGTCGAGCAGGGCCATTTGGTTGATAAATAGATCGCGGAATACACCAGAGCAATTCACCACGACATCAATCCGAGGACGACCGAGTTCATTCAAAGGAATTAACTCCAGTTTGTTCACTCGACCAAAGGCATCAGCCACAGGCTTCGTCCCAACCATCCAAAGGATTTGCGCGAGGGATTCGCCGTAGGTTTTGATGTTGTCAGTCCCCCAGAGAACGCAGGCGATCGTCTCGGGATAAGCGCCGTCGTTTTCAGCACGTTGACGATCGATGAGCCGATCGACCACCACTTTCGCCGCATTTACCGCTGCCGTCGTAGGAATGGACTGTGGATCCAAAGCGTGGATGTTCTTACCCGTGGGCAAGACATCAGGGTTCCGAATTGGGTCGCCGCCGGGACCAGGAACAATATATTGACCATTGAGTCCCGTGAGCAATCCACCAAGTTCATTGTCCGCAACGACTTGCTTCAGGCAGAACTGCAAGAACTCAAACAATGGCTTAATCGCGTCTCCATCCACGTTGCCATAGCCCATGCTATGCAGGACTTCGACCCAAGGCTCCTGTTTAC
>JANMIS010000616.1:0-8725 GCA_031375925.1 Synechococcales cyanobacterium OTE_70_concoct_197_sub | reverse complement strand
CCCCCGACCAGCGCCATCCGCTATTAACGGAACTTGACATTCATCGGGTGGGAGTTCGATCGCTCTCAAAAGCGCGCGCCATTCAATTGCCCAGCAGCATCCTGACGACGGATTTGGATTCGATCGTAAATGACCCCGAGATTGACATCATCGTTGAAGTCATGGGCGGGATCGAACCTGCAAGATCTCTGATTTTGACGGCGATCGCCAATGGGAAGCATATCGTCACCGCTAACAAAGCCTTGATTGCAAAACATAGCGACGAGATTTTCACCGCAGCAGAGAAGCATGGCGTTTATGTGCTGCTCGAAGCCGCAGTGGGTGGTGGGATTCCGGTGATCGAGCCATTGAAGCAATCCCTCTGTGCCAACCGAATTCAGCGGGTGATGGGCATTATCAATGGCACGACTAACTACATCCTGACGCGCATGGTCAATGAAGGCGCAGAGTTTTCGGATGTTTTGGCAGATGCGCAGCGCTTGGGCTATGCAGAGGCGGATCCGACGGCAGATGTGGATGGCCTGGATGCAGCGGATAAGATTTCGATTTTGGCGGCGTTGGCTTTTGGGGGACGGATCGATCGAGATCAGGTGCGGGCGGAGGGAATTCGTGAGGTGGGCCGATCGGAGATTGCCTACGCCGATAAACTCGGATTTGTGATTAAGTTATTAGGGATTGCGGAACGATCGGACACCGATGCGCAAACGATCGCCGTGCGTGTTCATCCTACGTTGATTCCCAAGAGTCATCCACTTGCAAATGTCAATGATGTTTACAATGCCATTTTGGTCGAGGGCGATCCGGTGGGACAGGTGATGTTTTTTGGGCGCGGGGCGGGGGCGGGTCCGACGGCGAGTGCGGTGACGGCAGATTTGCTGAATATTGCGGCATTGTTAAAAGTGGGCCGGGATTGCGTTAAACAAGCAGACGGGACGCCATTGCTCGATCCTTTGTTAGCCTGTGCATATCGTCAGGAGTTTACAATAGCGCCATTAGAAACGTTGCAATCTAAATTTTATGCAAGATTTCTCACGCAGGATTTACCGGGCGTGATCGGTAAATTAGGAACTTGTTTCGGCGACCATCAAGTGAGTTTGGAATCGATTGTCCAGGCAGATAAACGCGATGGTCTCGCAGAAATCGTGGTGGTGACGCATGTGGTTAAGGAAGGGGATTTCCGATCGGCCTTGGCGGAGATTGAGAAAATGAATGTGCTGTCAAAAGTTGCCAGTGTATTGCGCGTGTTGCCGACTTGAGCTTAGAGAATATATGCAGTTGAGGACTTTCTCATGCCACTCATCACCCAAGCCAAAACCCTTGCTTTAGGGGATGTCCACAGGATGCTTAATCTTCGTCAGTCTCGTGATCCACGATTCTTTTATGAATGGCATGATGTTCCGCTGTCAATGTCAGACTTTGAGAAAGAGAGTCTTGATCGGTTGAGAGATGAACTGCAAGAGATGCGGGAATATCCTGCCCATGAAGAGATCGTCAAAATCTTTGCTCTAGGTCCAGTGCTTCGGTTAGCAGGAATGGCAAAATATCCTTTTCTTCCAAAAGCCGAACATATTATTGAACTTGACCTGAGTTATGACGATCGAGATGAAGATCCAGTCATCATTCGAGGGAGAATTGATATCCTTGTCACGCACACAAATTTGTGGGCGATCGTCATCGAAACAAAACGATCGTCTGCGAATGTCCTAGAGGCATTACCACAAACCTTGACTTACATGATGTCTAGTCAAGACAATGGATTCCCGATTTATGGGCTATGTACGAATGGAACAGATTTCTTATTTGTGAAACTTATGAGAGGTGAGGTGAATGAATATGCAATCTCTGCACCTTTTGCCGTTTATCACCCAGATTGCAATCAGCTTTATCCCGTTGTGAGTATTCTAAAATCTTTAGGTGCGATCGTTACTCAACACTAGGTTCTAATTTTCCAATCGTTTCCGAAGGGATTGCAGCCAGTCTTGGGCTTGATCGTAGGCCGTGGTGCCCTTGGGGATTTTCTTGAGTTTGGCTTCGATCGTCATGAGTTCGGCTTTAGCTTGATCACGATTAAGGCTGCTATGGTTTTGAACTAATGTATTGATGCGGGATTCAATAGTTTGCAAAGACTCAGCGGTGGCTTGTTCTTGTGTGAGACGGATTTTGGCGCGATCGGCCTGCTGTTGATAATCTGAAATTACTTTTCGCGATTTTACATAATCTGGGTTTTCGACGGAAATAGATTGGAGTTGTTCAATGGCATTGTCCCATTGACGGACGATCGCTTGCCATTTAGCGACAGAATGACTTTCGCCTACGGTGAGTTTTTGGGCAGCCTGGGCAAAGGGAACGGCGGCTTGGAGAAGATTGCCTGATTTAGTTTGAGATTGAGTGAGTCCGGTGATTTTTTGGTAGTTGGTGCTGAGTCGGAGATGTTCAGTACGGGCAATGCGACCCATGAGACTGTTGGATTTTAGCATATCGAGTTGACTCAGATTCTGTTCCCATTTTGCGAGTAGGGTTTGCTTTTTAGTGTTGTCTTTAGTGGTTTTAAATTCGGCTTCAGTGTTAGCGATCGTTTCTATAATTTGTTTTAGTTGCGATTGCAGATTACGTTCTTGAGTTAGGATTGCTTCGATGCGTCCGGACTCTTCTCGACGGTTTTGAATTTCACGACTACTGAAGTTCCAGCTACAACTCCGAAATGCACAGTAATAGGTATCCCCATATTGTTCAAAGCCTTGGAGTGGTAATGCATTTAAATGAGATTGGGCGGATTTTAGTTTCCGATCGCCCTGATCCAAATCATTGGGATGTTTGGCCTGTTGAATCAATTGCTCAGCCTGCTGAAAATCGACCATCCCTTCGCGGTAATGATAATCCCATGATGCAACGCTGGGCAGTAACAACACAGGTGCTTTTTGGGCGATCGTCTCTCGCACACCGGGAAGGGGAAGGTTAGCGATCGTCAATCCTGTGCCGAGGGTGCCGATTGTAACGGTTAAAAATTTAATGCGTCGCCATGCGGTTTGGAAGGCGTTGGGCTTTGTTGAGATACTAGACATGGCGGTGCGAGTATTACTTTATTTCTAAATAATAGACGCGATCGGGTTTAAAAGCGACAGAACCTATTGATATATTTGCTTGCAGGTTGAGTTTCAGGCATCTGAAGGAATGCCTCTAGGGTAATGCGTCGGCTTGCATCCGCAGTTTTGTTAAGGGTCTGAACTAGCTAATCCAACAGTATCTACAGCCAAAGCAATTAGAGCAATCGGGATTTATAGAGAAATAGGTGGAATCGCAATCATTCTCGAATCAAGTTGTTCTTGAATCGATTTTCGGTATTTCTTACCTCGATTTGAAAGACTCCAAAATACGGCTTGAGTTGCCCAAAGAGGATATCGCATGATATTGCAAATAACCATATGCTCAATTCTAGTGAATTCCGATCGGGCGTATAACGGTGAATTGCCAAAAGAGTGGCACCCTTTTTCAGTAAAAATTTCCATTGCTTCTCTGTGGTGACTCAATAACGCCTCATAGCTAGCATTAGGAAAAACTTGAATATAAAAATTAGCGGGTTTCGGGAAATGACCACTGCTGCTCGACGATGCCGTATCAAGAAAAATTTGGCCGTCAAGTTCTGAAAACAGCCCTGAGAGGGTCACACGGCCTACAAAATGACTTAAGCTCCAGTATATGTTATCTTCTCGATGTTTAAGTATGTAGACCTGTTCAAGCTTAGAAATTCCGGGGGAAGTATGACGAGATCAATTTACGAACACAAGTGTTTCCCGTTTGAGAAGAATAGAATCCCGATCGGACTCAAGCGAAAAATCATCCGAGTAAACTCAGAAAATTGAGAACCAGCATCCGACTTGACGTACGGCTATTTGCCGGATAAAATTGAATTAGAATTTTAATTGAGTATGTTGTAACTATGACTTCCACTCCCTCGTTAAAAGTATCAGCACGGCTAGAAGCCCGAATTAGCCCAGAAGCTAAGGCTTTAATTCAACAAGCCGCAGATCTTGAAGGGCGTACTATGACAGACTTTGTGATTGCGAGTGTTCAAGCCGCTGCCTATAGCGTCATTGAGCAGCATCAAACTTTAAGATTAAATCGTGAAGATAGTGAGGCGTTTATCAATGCAATCCTCAACCCAACTGGACCTAATGAGGCATTGAAAGCGGCATTCTTACGGCACGAGCAGGAAATTTCAGATTAATGGTTCTCAAAATTACGCCTCTTGATAGCCGATCGCACGATCGCACTAATTTTAACTGTGGAAAAGCAAGTCTTAATCATTACATTCAAAAGCAAGCATCTCAAGATCTTAAGAAGCGAGTTGCAACCGTATTTGTTTTGATTGATGAGCCTGCGATCGACATTTTGGCGTACTACACACTCTCTTTCTACACAGTTGAGGTAGAAGATTTAGAAGAAGATTTTGTCAAACGATTACCGCGCTATCAACGTTTGCCCGCAACATTACTAGGTCGTCTTGCAGTAGACGATCGCCAAAAAGGACGAGGACTGGGTGAACTAATGTTAGTCAATGCGCTCCAAAAATCCCTGGAGGCATCAACACAAATTGCTTCTGTTGCAGTAGTTGTAGAAGCTTTAGATGACAATGCTCTAAATTTTTATATCAAGTATGGATTTCAGCAATCTAAACAGAATCCCATGAAATTATATCTCCCAATGAACAACATCTAAATCAGGCATACTAATATTTTCTATAGCTTAGCCGCATAATCAAAGTTCCCATCGCCCACATTTTCTTTCAGTGTTTGAATGATTTTCATTTGATTATCGTGGGGACCGCAAAAATAGAATGGTTTGCCATCTCTGCCAAATTTAATGGGTTGTAAATTGTCGAGCCTTACACCCAAACTCGCTTCCGCCTTTTCAAAATCAGCATGGGGCTTAAACCCTAACGTTGCCGCATAATCAATAGATCCAAAGACGATCGCCTGCGCTTGCTCGATCGAGATCTCTTTAAACGATTCATTAAAAGTCTTCTCAACCTTCTCCAACATTGATTCATATTTGCGTTCGTCACACTTCTTAAAGAGTGCATTCTTCACACCCAAACACCAATAATCCACCAGAAAGGCACTCACTTCGTAACGATAACCCTCCTTACGGACGATCAGCATTTCACCCAATCCACCACCCGTAGAAGCATCAGAACCCTCACGATCGTCACTATTTAGCAACCGCTCCATGGCACTAGCATTAATAAAACATCCTAACAGGGGCAATAATGTCTTGGCTGTTGGATTTTGTTCAGCATGGTCCCGTAAAAAAGCCGTCACTTCCGCAGGTCGCAACCCCATTTGACGAGCGATTTCTTTCGGCGACAGCTTTTTGTCGCGCCATTGGATAATTTCTTGCGCTTGTTCAGGAGTCATTACGGCTGTGCCTAAAAATTAAAATTACCGATCGTAGTTGCAATATCTTAGCAAACTTATAGAGACCCGATCCCCCTAGCCCCCTTAAAAAGGGGGAACCAGAATTTACTTCAAAGTCCCCCTTTTTAAGGGGGATTTAGGGGGATCGGGTATTCAAATATTATGACCTGCGATTTTCAAACATTACCCCTTCGGCGGCATCACAACCCGTGTCGCCAATCCAGCCTTCTGCAACAGTTGGATCGCCCACCAAGTCATATCAATCTCCCACCAAGTCCGGCCCGCTGGAGCAACATTGGGTTGAGCATGATGATTGTTGTGCCAGCCTTCACCATAGGTCAAAAGGGCGGTCCACCAGAGGTTTCGAGAATTGTCACCTGTATCATGGAATGACTTGTATCCCGACATGTGAGAAGCCGAATTAATCAGCCAAGTCGAATGCCACAGCACCACCGCTCTCAAAAACACACCGTAAATTACAAAAGACCAACCACCGATCGCATACAAAATCAAAGCAACAGGAATTTGCAACGTCAAGAAATACCGATCTAACCAACGATAAAATCCATCTTTGACCAAATCCGGTGCCCAACGACGATACAAAATGGGATCAAACGCGGCCTTGCTCGGATACATAATCCACAGCATGTGACTCCACCAAAAACCACGCTTCGCCGAATAGGGATCCAAATCCCAATCTTCCGTATGGTTGTGGTGTTTGCGATGACCCGCCACCCAAAACCCAGGCCCGCCTTGCATCGCCAAAGCACCCAAAACTGCAATCCCATATTCCAACCATTTAGGAACGCTAAAACTACGGTGCGTCAGCAAGCGATGATAACCCAAACAAATCCCAATCCCACCAAATAACCAATGCAACAGAACCATTACACCCAACGCCGACCATGAAAAAAACCAAGGTGCCAGCAATGCCACAGCATGAATCGAACCGAAAAAGAAAACATTGGTCCACGATAAGCGGGGACTTTCGACGGAAGCCTGCGATCGGAGTTGGGAGGTCATAAAAAATCCTAATTTGCAAAA
This sequence comes from Synechococcales cyanobacterium OTE_70_concoct_197_sub, assembly GCA_031375925.1. Classification (GTDB taxonomy): domain Bacteria; phylum Cyanobacteriota; class Cyanobacteriia; order Leptolyngbyales; family Leptolyngbyaceae; genus JAAFJU01. The sequence continues at coordinate 2,267 of JANMIS010000616.1, read as the reverse complement.
GATCTAAGTCTTCATGACGCGCAAAGTGCTCTATATTGAAAAGATGCAAGCGCCACTTACATTTCCTAATGTAACCGCCTTCCTCAAAAAAAGCAAGTGTCACTTACATTTTATTTTCCCTCTTCCGTCCTCGCTCTTCCGTCCTCCCCCATGCTCACTCCCCGCAACCCCACTCGCCAACGCCTGATCGAAGCCGCCCTCGAACTCTTCGCCCAGCAAGGCATTGCAGAGACCACCACCAAGCAAATCGCCGAACAGGCCGAGGTCAATGAAGTGACCCTGTTTCGGCAATGTGGCAATAAGCAGGGACTGCTGTTAGCGGTTCTAGAGGAGTCCGAAGTCTTCGATCGCCTCGCCAACAGCCTCACCCAAAGCCTCCATAACAGCAGCACCCCAGAGCAACTAATTCGGCAGTATACAACCACTTACCTCTCCCTACTCGAAAGCATCCCGGAACTGCTGCGATCGATCGTCGGGGAATCTGGCAAGTACCCCATTGAAAACAGAGAAGCCCTCGGACGAGGCATTCGCCAAGTCACCCAGACTTTAGCAAGAGCCTTGAGCGATGGTCTACGACCGGCCTTTGGTCGTCGGGAATTGGCACTACCGAGTGATTCTTTAATGCGCTTGATGAACAGCACACTACTGGGCTATGCCACATTGCAAGTTACTACAGAGTTTCATGGCCTATGGCAAAACCAAACGGAATTTATCAACAATCTTGTGCAATTGGTCTTGAGCCAACCTCTGTCACCGCCTGCCATCATCTTGGATACGATCGGAGATCTCCCTGCATCTATGGTTCAGACTATTCTGCAACGCGCCCAGAAGAAGGGTTCGCGGGAATGGGCCTTGGTTTATCTACTGTTTGGATCTGGGGTAAGTGCAATTGAAATCACACAATTGGAGCGGGTGCATTATTTGAGCGATCGGGACGCGCAGTTTTTACAGATCGCCAGTGGAGCCATTCGCCAAGTTCCGATTAATCAATGGATTATGGGGAAACGGTTTGGCAATTACCAAAAGAATCCATTAACGCAATATCTAAAGGGACGTAAAGATAATTATCCTGCATTACTATTAGGAACGAATGAGTTGGGGATTACAACTGAAGAAATTCAAACTATTTGGCAAGAATTAACAACTGACTTGCTAACGCTTGAGGGAAAAGTTCCAAACCTTGAACAAGCTCAGCAAACTTGGTGTGTGGAGATGCTACTGCGGGGAATCAGTCTAGAAGATATGCAAATTTTAACAGGACTCACTCTAGAGCAACTCATGCCCTACGGCAAACGAGCAAAACAAAAAACAGTACTGGAACACGGTCTTCTCCTGGACAAGCAAAAGTAACGCACTCATCAACCACATTTCAAGAAGGAAGCACGATACTCAATCTCCAAGACCGGTTAAAAATACCCAGAGATCCCCAACTCGTGACGCACCCAGCTTAGCGGCTTATCCCAATTATCCTCGACCGCATAAGCCACCACAGGCAAAGATTCTCTTCCCATACGAAATCCCCGAACGATCGCTCTCAACAACGGCATCGTCCACAAAGGATTGGTCAAACTAATAGGCACAAACGTCAAAACAAATACGTTAAGCAAGTCGCGATACTGCACTAACGTAAACGCTGCTACTCCAAATTCTCCAACCGGACTCGCATCGTAACCTGCAATGATATGAAAAATGTCATGTCCTACAGATGTGCGCTGTTCGAGCCAATCATCTTCGGGAAAACTAAACGCATGGGGATCTAGTTTTAACGAAATCATATGTCTAGCGTAGGCTCCACCCAAGGTATCCGCAGGCAGTTGTACTAATTCGGTCAAGTCGATCGCAATTCTCCGCCCCTCCAAATGCGACGCTTGCACCGCCAATCTGCCATTCACCCAGCGCTGCCACCGACTCTGCCGCTGCGCCTGCAAAATGTGCCGAATCCCCACCCCCGGATTTCGCAAAAAAGTCCGATAAGCCAACCGAACTTCGCGCCAATTAATGCCCGCCAACAGAGAACGGGATTCACGATTACAGCGCGATCGAGTTTTTGATTCAGAGCTTGGTTCAGTCGTTAGTCTAGCCATGAGACACCTCATCCCAAAATACTCACTTTTCTTAATATGCAATTTGGTGCATATATTCAAGATATATGCAAAAAAGTGTATAGTCAAGGGGTATTTAGAAAATTTCTGGATTTGGAGCGATGGCATTATCCCATGCGATTTTGGCGGTGTTGGCGAGTCGGACCTGTAGTGGCTACGACTTGG
>JANMIS010000558.1:0-3784 GCA_031375925.1 Synechococcales cyanobacterium OTE_70_concoct_197_sub | reverse complement strand
GTCCCTCGCCGTAGAGAGATCGCCCCTCCCGAAACCACCGCACTCCCTCAACCTCCCGTCAGGACTGCTCCGCAACCGGTCCAGCAGCCTAACTTAATGCCACAAACCACACAAACCAGCGAAATGCCACCCTCCCAGGCCATGCCAAAATCTCAAGACTCGCAATTTCTAGAACCTTCCACCCAGCCAATTCAAAACGCCCCTACTTCATCCGCCCCCCTCCAAAAGGAGTTCAAAGTTTCACCCTCGTCCCTAAAACCGACCCGCTCGTCCACATTCCCAGAGCCTTCGTTCAATGGCACCGTCATCCTCGAAGCCAATCCCCAATCAGCCATATCGGTCACGCCTAACAACACCCCTGGTTTGGAGGTCTCTAAACTCTGAGAAGATTTAATTCTGAGAAGGTTTAATATAGTGAGCGATCTAGTCAAGAACTTCTATGACCTTGCTCCAGCCTGTTCAACCTCTCTCTCAAGCCCCCGAACCCAAAATCCCTGGCTTATCCATCGGCATCGTCGGCGCGGGATTTGCAGGGCTAGCCTGTGGCTACGAGTTGCAAAAACAGGGAATTAAAGCCCAAATTTTTGAAGCGGACGATCGCACAGGCGGGCGCTGCTGGTCCATAGGCGGCGAGTTTGGAGATCCGGATCGATTATTTCCAGGACAGGTCATCGAGCGTGGCGGCGAATTGATTGATAGCCAACATCATCAATTGCTCAGCTACGCTAAAGAATTTGGATTAATCGTAGAAGACCTCTGCGCGACGCCAGGAGATTCGACCTTTTATTTCAAGGGCAATCATTATTCAGAGGCGGCGATCGTTGAAGAATATCTAGATCTACTCAAAGCAATGGAGCCAGATCTTGCCCAAGTCTCCCGTGAACCCACCGCCCTAAAGCACACCGCGTTTGATGCGGCGATCGATCGGCTGAATCTCGCAGAATACCTAGACAAGTATCAAGCAGGAGATCTCGCCCGCGCCTACATTGATGCTAGCTACCAAGGCGAATTTGGGTTTGCCCTTGAAGATCAGACGGCCCTGCACTTTGTATTGATGAATCTAGAACCAGACTTACCGAATCCTCTAGAGATCTTTAGTGACGAGCGCTACCACATTCAAGGTGGCAACCAACAAATCACCCGCCACCTCACCGATCGCCTCACCAACCAAATTCACCTTCAGCACCGTCTCATTGCCCTGCGCAAAACCAGCAGCGGCAGAATCGAACTCACCTTCGATCGAGACGGCACCAGCGCAGTTCAAACCTTTGATGCCGTCGTTCTCACCGTGCCATTTCCAGCGCTGCGATCGGTCAACTTCCACGCCAACCTAGAGATCCCTACCTGGAAACAACAGGCAATCGCCAAGCTCGACAGCGGCAGCCAATCCAAAATGATGGTGAGTTTCAGCGGCAGACCTTGGCGAGACCACCACAGCACAGGCGTTGCCCACTCAGATTTACCCCATCACCAAGTCACTTGGGAATCTAACCCCAGTCAAAGTCATCAGACCCAGGGTACGATCGTCAATTTAGCCAGTGGCGCATTGGGCTTGTCTCTTGATCCCGATCGATTTAACGAGCAAGCTGAGGCATTTCTTCAAGACTTCGAACGAATCTATCCCGGCGCAAATCAGCAAGTTAGACGTGATTCATCTGGGCAGGTTATGGGGCATATTGAGCAGTGGGCTACAAATCCCTTTGCTCAAGGCGCATATCTTTGTTATCGTCCGGGGCAATTCACGCAATTCACAGGTCTAGAGGGTATCCCGATCGATAATCTGTTTTTTGCGGGAGAACATACTCACTCATTCTATGAATGGCAAGGCTTTCTCGAAGGAGCGGCTCTGTCGGGGATCAATGTTGCACAACAGATTTTGCACGACAGATTTTAAATCAGAATCTGCCTTTTTGAAGTCGCCTAGCATTTTTAGCTCAGTTCATCAAGCCTGAGATTCTAAAATTTTCTTAAAGAACTTCTCAAAATCTGCACATCATTCCTCTAGATTCATTGTATGATCTATATTCTGTGCGTCAGAAAACCCTATTGATAACCAAGCGGGTGTTGTTTTAAATTGAAATCTTTTGTCGTTGATCTGCTGGGTACCAGCAAAAGGCTCGTCACTATGGAACAGTACGACTTTTATGGTAGACATCTTCTACTCAATTTCTCCGGCTGCGAAGCCGATATGAATGATATGGAGATGCTTCGTCAGGATTTGGTCGATGCAGTTAATGCAATCGGTGCCACAATCCTCTCCCAAATGGAGCATCAGTTTACGCCTATGGGTGTTTCTGTTGTGCTTCTACTCTCGGAATCCCACGCTAGTATTCACACGTATCCTGAACAACAGGCGTGTTTTCTAGATATTTTCACCTGCGGTGACACAATTTTTGTGGAACCCTTTGGAGATATTCTGCAAGAGCGTTGGAAACCTCGTTGGGTAACTAAGCAGATGCACGAGCGATGCGACCCGACACAACTGACCGTGCCATCCGCTTACAACTTGTCTGTAAGGGGAGAGGTTGCAATGGCGAGGTAGGAACTTGCCGATCGTACCTTGAAGGGTAAGACCCAAATCTATTAGAACGCGGGCAGGTACGATCGACTAGTGAGAGACTAGTCAAAAGACAGGCGCACAACGATAGTGGGAGATGTAGTTCTTGGCACACCTAGTCCAAAACTGCATCTCCCATTCTTTATTTATGGCTATATTTATGACTATAAATTTTTGGCTGTAAATCACGGTATCTTTATCATCGGTAGTATGGAAAGGGGATATGGAATTTACCTCGTGGTTAGTGGATCAGTGCAGTCCGGATGAAATCCACATGTTTAAACGCAGTGGAAAGATCTTGGCTCAGCAAACTCAGTTTCAAGAATTGCAGTACATCGAAACTAAAGCCTATGGAGGGGTACTGGTCTTAGATGGTGCCGTTCAGTCAGCTCAGACCGATGAGTACCTCTATCACGAGGCGTTGGTGCATCCTGCGATGGTCGCTCATCCTAACCCCAGATCTGTCTTGATTTTAGGCGGTGGCGAAGGGGCAACGCTGCGAGAAGTATTGAAGCATCCGACCGTTGAGCGAGCGGTCATGGTGGATCTAGATGGTGAACTGGTTGAGTTCTGTAAGTTACATCTAACGTCATGGCATCAAGGTGCGTTTGAGGATCCTCGAGTAGAATTGCGCCATGAAGATGGTCGGGCTTATTTGGAGAATTGTCAGGAGCAGTTTGATGTCATCATTTTTGACATTACGGATGGCATTCCAGAGGGTCCTGCCATGGGTCTTTACACCAAGGAATTTCACCAAATCTGTCACGATCGGCTCACAGAAGACGGCGTGATGGCAGTTCAGGCTTGCCGGCTGACGCTCACCTACTGGGAAGAACATGCCGTGATTCGTCAGACCTTAGGGACGGCCTTTCCGATCGTCCGCAGCTACATCACGTTTATTCCATCGTTTCTGGTTACTTGGGGTTTTCTGATGGCAACAAAGGGGGTGGACCCACTGCAACTTTCATCTGAGACCGTGACGAAGCGCATTGCAGAACGGGGCCTAACGGGACAACTGCGGATGTATGATGAGATGGCCCACATGGTGCTGTTTTGCCTTCCCAGAGAATTGCGCAAGAACCTAGATAAACCTACCCGAATATTAGAAGATGGGAAGCCGCTTGTCTTTGCCTGAGACAAAGAATCAGGGCAAGCGTGATGCTTCAGCCCCGAGCTACCCCTGATAAGGATTTCCGATGCGATCGATGCAAACATTGTAAGCGAAGG
>JANMIS010000470.1:0-6081 GCA_031375925.1 Synechococcales cyanobacterium OTE_70_concoct_197_sub | reverse complement strand
TTGGCTTGTCGCTGCTTTTCAGTCGTGATTTTCGTTTGTTTCACTAACTGCACCCTCAAGAGCTTCTTGAAGCTCTTCTTCCGCTTCTCCGAAAAAGATTAACTTCGCCGCCATCACTGCAAAGCCGATGGCGGCGATTGTTTTGGTGATTTGAGTGGGAAGAAACTGCGCAGTCCCTTCCCCCACCAACACACCGATCAGGCTTGCCAGAACTAAGGCCACAACACTACCCAAAAAGACAGCCTTAGGAGACTTGCTGCTGCCACTGAGGGCGATCGCCGCAAACTGGCTCTTATCCCCCAACTCTGCCAAAAAAACAGTAATGAAACTCAGCCCCATTAATTTCCAGTCCATTACAGCCCCCCTACAACATCAATAAACAACAGTATGGAGACGATCGCCAGGATAGATCCCGTTGCAAGCTCCAGCGTCCTGGGCTTTAACATCTTCGATAACCACTGCCCCACCAAAACGCCAACTAAGCTCGTACTGATCAGTGCTAAAGATGCGCCAGCAAAAACAATCCAAGGGTTGTGGGACTGGGCGCTCATCAATAATGTCGCTACCTGTGTCTTGTCCCCTAGTTCAGCCAAGAAAATGGTGGCAAAAGTTGAAGCAAAACAGCTCCAAATAGCAGAAAAGTTAGCGTTCTCTGGTTCTAGAGGTTCTGTTTTGAGGGAGATGGGTTCAACGGGTGATGACATGGGGTTCCGATCGCTTGAGAGCGGTCATTTCATATTTCTTTCATTATGTAGGGATGACGGTTTCATGCGCAACTCCTGACAATCCCTTTAAGACAAATTAGAGGGTAAATTAAATGCCAATGGCCCGATCGAAGACCAGCATTTCCAGGCTGCGATCGCCGTAAACGCCTTCTATCTGCTCACGACAGCACTCAATGGCGAAATCATTGACGTCGCTTGGCTCGATCTCAAACATGGTCTGGAAGGTTTCGGGAGTGACCCGACAGAACGAAGGCCGCTTTTCGTAGATGTTGCATTCTCGGGTTTCGGCATTGTAGTTGATGCACCATCCGTCTTCACCCACCATAGTAAGATAAGTGACGATTTCTTCATCGTTGAGGTAGTCTCCGAGGTCTGGACGGTCTGTTGGGTCAAGATTGCAGCAGGCCCCACAGTTTTTTACACATTGCCAAGTTGCCATAGAGGAACTCCGCTCAAACAGCTTTCCTATTGTGAAGCCTTGGTGTCTCCTGTGGACGATCGGCTTGTTTTGAGTTTTGTTAACTTTGTGAGAAGGGGTTGCTCTGCTCCTCAAAATGTGGGGTAATCATAGGTACAAGTTTTTAGAACCGCTTCGCGCGAGTATAGAGTCATGGACTTCTTAAATGGGATTGATTTCACCGTTGTTTTTCAGTTGTCCACTCTGGCGCTGATTGTGATTGCGGGACCTGCGATCGTTTTTCTTTTGTTTTTGAGAGGCGGAGATCTCTAAGAGATTTTCTGGCATGAGGATTAAGTATTGGATGTCCGATCTAGGTTTCTAGGTCGGATTTTTTATGGAATCAATGTGGCGTGAGGCCCATCGGCAAACCCGTCAGGATGGACGTAAGAACCGTACAGCAACACTCTCAGCTTTCGGTTAACCCTTGAAAAAAGTACAGTAAGCCTCTCTGGCGCGCCTTCAGAATGCCCCTGAGAATGAAAACAAGAAACAGCCCTTGCTAGCATCGGTTAATTTCGTCTCTGTTAATCACTCATCTCTCAGGAACACGATGGAAACCATTACTCAGTCTATCTACAGCGAATTTGTTCAACAGGTTCGGTCGCAACAAGTGGCTAAGGTTTTGATTCAGGGCGATCGGATTGATTACCAACTGAAAGCAGCTTGGGGCAATCAGCGCTATCAAACTCGGACGGTTGGTTCTGTCACTGATTTACAAGGCTTTTTGCGCGACAACGGTGTTGAATTTACGGTTGTTCCTGAGGCGAATCCAGCGGCGGGACTTGTGGGGCTTTTGGTTTCTGCTGGCATGATGTTTGGGGCTTGGGCTTTGTTGAATAAGTTCAGTCGGGAAGGAAGTGATTTTGGGAATGGGTTTGGTGCTGGATTTGGGAATGGTGGCAGTAAGGCTCGGGTGTATGGAAATGGGAAGACGGGTGTGACCTTTGATGATGTCGCGGGCGTTGATGAAGCAAAACGCGAACTGCAAGAAGTTGTGGATTTCTTAAAAAATGGTGAGAAGTACCGATCGATCGGCGCAAATTTGCCTAAAGGCGTTTTGTTAGTGGGTCCTCCAGGAACAGGAAAAACCCTAATGGCAAAGGCAATTGCAGGTGAAGCAGGCGTACCCTTCTTAAGCATGTCAGGTTCGGAGTTTGTTGAGTTGTACGTGGGAGTGGGCGCTTCGCGGGTTCGAGATTTGTTTAATCAAGCCAAACGGAAAGCGCCTTGCATTGTTTTTATTGATGAATTGGACGCGATCGGAAAATCTCGCGGCAATAATATCAATGGCAATGACGAACGCGAGCAAACCCTAAACCAATTGCTAACGGAAATGGATGGCTTTGATGGGAATGCAGGCGTGATTGTGGTCGCTGCCACCAATCGGCCCGAAGTGCTTGATGCGGCGTTGCGGCGTCCGGGTCGCTTCGATCGGCAGGTCTTGGTCGATCGGCCTGACAAAATCGGCAGAGCGCAAATTCTGAAGGTTTATGCAGATTCTGTTCGGTTGGGTGATGACATAGATTTAGATGCAATCGCGACGTTGACCTCGGGGTTTGCGGGGGCGGATTTGGCAAATTTGGTGAATGAATCGGCGTTAATGGCGGCGAGACACAATCGGACGGCGATCGTGATGGCGGATTTTAAAGAAGCATTTGAGCGAGTGGTGGCCGGATTAGAAAAACGATCGCGGGTGCTCAATCCAATGGAACGCCAAATTGTTGCTTATCATGAAGTCGGTCACGCATTGGTCGGTGCCTTGATGCCCGGTGGTGGAAAGGTTTCTAAGATTTCAATCGTGCCCCGTGGGAGTAGTGCATTGGGCTACACGATGCAAATGCCTGAAGAAGATCGCTTTTTGATGTTGGAAAATGAACTGAAGGGTCGAATTGCGATGTTGTTGGGAGGACGATCGGCAGAAGAAATTGTCTTTGGTCGCGTTTCTACTGGGGCGAGCGATGATATTCAAAAGGCGACTGATTTGGCCCAAAAGTCTGTGACACAGTATGGGATGAGCAAGTCGTTAGGTCCGATTGCGTTTGAATCGCAGCAGTCGCAGTTTCTTGATAATGGCACGACGCGCCGATCGATTAGTAATGAGGTGTCGGAGGAAATCGATCGGTTGCTCAAGCAATCCATTGATGAAGCCCATGCAGTTGCGATTGCAATTTTGCGTCATAACCGATCGTTGTTAGAGTCTTTAACCCAGCGATTGTTGGAGCTTGAAGTGTTGGAAGGAGAGGAGTTAGCGACGTTGTTGGCGCAGGTTCAGGCTCCGATCGGCATTGAAGATTGGTTGTAATTCTAATGTTGCTTCTAGGTCGCGCTAAACCCCAAAGGATGAGATTCTACATCCAGGATTAGCTGTTGCCGGGGACACCGCAAGTTTTTAAAATGTCGCCGAGCTTGGGGGCTAAAGGGGGCAGCCCGTAGTGGGCAGGATTGACAACGTTTTGGTGGGTGAAGTGGCGGTGAACCATACAAAACCGATCCCAGTCAGCGATTTCAATATTGAAGACTTTGATAATTACATCAATCAACCAAGAGGTAAGGGGCAGTTGAAAATAAATCGGCTCGTTCAAATACTCACAGGCTTCTTCAATGACGCGCTGTACACTGTATCGATCGTGTCCGGTTACAATGTCTCGCCGATCGCCATTTTCGGGTGGATGATCGACAAAATGACAGGTGACCTGAGCAATGTCATAGGCATGACTAAAGTGAAAACTAGCATCAGCTTTGAGAAATTTCGCGAGTTTCATCCATTTCACCACATCGGGCAACCCTGCCGTAATTGCTGACTTGGGAAACCGATCGTCGCCACCAAAAACTAATGTTGGATAAATGGTTGTGATTTTAGGTTTCCAGGGCGACTGAAGGAGTTTTTCATGGCATTGGTGCTTGGTGCGGATGTAGTCGGTGCCAACCTTTCCAGCTTCCGGCATTGGCTCGTTTTGACGGTTGAGGATGCTGGCGGTGGAGAAGTAAATGATCTGTTGGCATCGATCGGGGTCCAAGTACTCCATCAGCTCTAAGGGCTTAGTCACATTAATGGTTTGGGTTTCTTCGGCATCGCCCCAGGAGGTTGCGATCAGAATGGCCGTGTCCATGGTCCCGAGAAGCGTTTTTTGCTCAGCGATCGATCGCATGTCGCCTTGAATGAGGTGGATCCCAGGGCGAGACTGTACATCAAAGTTAAGTTTGCTTGGATCTCGAACCAGAAGAAATAGTTCGTGGTTGCTGTTGCGAATGAGTTGGTCCGCGATGTAGTGGCCAATGCAACCGCTAGCACCAGTCACGAAGATACGCTTTGAAGTCATGAGCCGAGGAATTGAAGAGTATGGGACCAATCAAAATCTACACCTTTCTCAGGATCAAGTGTAAATTCTCTACTTTGCGTTCTGGAATTAATACCTAAATAAAAAAGTGAGAGCATGAAGCCCTCACTCTTTACTTGTATCATAGATACGGGATTGACGGGAATCGAACCCGCAACCTCTGCCGTGACAGGGCAGCGCTCTAACCAATTGAGCTACAACCCCTTGATTATGGGAAAAACATTGAATAGCGTTGACCGCCTTCGTTTGTTTCAATGTATGTAATACTGCCAGATAGGAACGGTGTTTGTCAAACAATTTGATCAGGAAGTTTTGATCAGGAAGTTGAGTTATGCGATCGATCGCCCTGATTAACGAGAAGATCCAGGCTGGACGCGCGGTTGTGTTGACGGTGGAAGAAGTGAAGGCCCGCGTTCAGGAACGTGGGGTGGCAGCAGTGGCAGCGGCAGTGGATGTGGTAACGACGGGGACTTTTGAGCCGATGGAGTCCTCTGGGGCGATTTTGAACTTAGGTCAGACGGATCCACCGATTAAGATTCGGCAATGTTGGTTAGATGGGGTTCCGGCTTATGCGGGCTTTGGGGCGGTGGATTTGTATTTGGGGGCGAGTCAGATGGCGGAGTCGGAGGAGGAGGCTCGGTATCGGGGCGGAGGGCATGTGATTGAGGATTTGGTGGCGGGGAGGTCGGTTCCACTGCGGGCGATCGGGCAGGTGACGGACTGTTATCCGAGAAGTTCGTTTGAGACGACGATTACGCGCGATCGGATCAATCAGTTTTATCTGTTTAATCCGCGCAATCTGTATCAAAACTTTATTGTGGGAGTAAATGGTGGGGAGCGTCCGCTGTATACCTACTTAGGAGTGCTTCAGCCGAGGTTAGCGAATGCGGTATTTTCTAATCCAGGTGCGGTGTCGCCATTACTGAATGACCCGAGGCTGGAGGCTATTGGGATTGGGTCGCGGATTTGGATTGGGGGGGCACAGGGCTATGTGACGTGGGAGGGGACGCAGCATTTCCCGTTGCAGAAGCGGTTGCCCAATGATACGCCTGTGGGTCCGGCGGCTACCTTAGCATTGATTGGGGATGCGAAGCAGATGAAGGCTCGGTGGGTGCGGGGTTGTTATTTCAAGGGCTATGGGGCTTCGATGATGTTGGGGGTGGGGGTGCCGATCGCGGTGGTGAGTGAGGAGACGATCGCTCACTGTGCGGTGTTGGATCAGGATTTGGTGGCTCCGATCGTGGATTTTTCGATTCCGCGTCGGGTGCGTCCGACCTTTGGGCTGGTGAGCTATGCGCAATTGAAGTCAGGAAGGGTCAATATTGATGGGAAGTCGGTGCGGGTGGCTCCGTTGGCGAGTTTGTATCTGTCGCGGCAGGTGGCGATGGAGCTTCAGGCGGAGATTCGATCGGGTTCGTTTTTGCTGTCGGAACCTGTGGCGCGGTTGCCGATCGATCGGGCTTTTATTCCGCAGGATATGCGGGGGAATTAATACAAAATCTAGCAATGACTTATTGATTTAGAATTGTCGATCGGTCTTGATATGATTTTATCGATG
>JANMIS010000330.1:0-1988 GCA_031375925.1 Synechococcales cyanobacterium OTE_70_concoct_197_sub | reverse complement strand
GAGAATTTACGCAAGCTGCTTTTGACCACGTCGGGCTCAATTGGGAAAACCACGTAGACTTGGATCAACGCTTCGTGAGGCCCGCGGATCCAGAATTCCTTCTCGGCGATGCCACCAAGGCTAAAGAGGTCCTGGGCTGGGTCGCAAAAACGAAAATGCCAGAACTGGTCAAGATGATGGTGGACGAAGATTTGAGGTCGCTCACGCAGACGTCGAATTAAGCGGTTGATCCGGCATCCTCCATACGACCGCTCCGTGCGGTACGCAGACTCCAAGTTTTTTTGCCCTCGATATCTTGCGAGTCCAGCAATCACCATTGATGATCGGAAAGTAAAACTTTCTCCCTCGTTTCAAAATACGTTAAGCACTTGCTCATGAAGCTCTTAGTCACGGGCGCGTCCGGCCTTATTGGCTCCGAAGTATGCTCTCATTTTGCCACAAGGGGATGGGAGATACATGGCGTCGACAATAATCAACGCGCGGTATTCTTCGGCCCGCAGGGGGACACGCGTTGGAACCAATTGCGACTGCAGCAGCAAATCGCAGGCTTTGAACATCATGAAATCGACATCCGAAACCGAGAGGGCATTTTGGCACTGGTTCGAACCATCCGACCGGATGCAGTCGTCCACGCAGCAGCCCAGCCCAGTCATGACCGAGCTGCTGCGATCCCATTCGATGACTTCGACACAAACGCCGTCGGTACTTTTAATTTGCTCGAGGCGGTTCGACAGGCCTGTCCAGAGTCCCCTTTTGTTCATATGTCCACCAACAAGGTGTATGGTGATCGACCCAACACCATAGCTCTTCGTGAACAGGAAACACGATGGGACTATGCCGATACTGCTTACGAACATGGTATCTCTGAAGATTTTTCCATCGACCAATCCAAGCACTCGTTGTTCGGAGCGTCCAAAGTCGCAGCGGATATCGTTGTGCAAGAATACGGTCGTTATTTCAACATGCCGACATGCTGCCTTCGCGGCGGTTGCTTGACCGGCCCCAATCACTCCGGGGTGGAACTGCACGGATTTTTAAGCTATCTCGTGAAATGCAATCTTGAGGGACGCGAGTACCGTGTATTCGGCTACAAAGGCAAGCAAGTTCGTGACAATATTCACTCGGAAGATGTTGCGACGTTTATGTCGGCCTTCATTGAAACACCTCGATGCGCCGAAGTTTATAATTTAGGCGGCGGCAAAGCCAACAGCTGTTCCATTTTAGAAGCGTTCAAAATCGCAGAGTCATTCACAGGTCGGCCTCAGAAATTTACATACGTCGACGAGAATCGAATCGGCGATCACATTTGCTATTACAGCGATCTTCGGAAAATGAGAGAACACTATCCGAGTTGGGCTATCACCCATTCGCTCGAGAGTACGATTGGACAAATCGTCAACGCTTGGAAATCGAGATAGAGACACTTCTCGCTCCTCCTCGAGAAGTGCCCAGACTTGTACCACGCGGCGAGAGGCAGAAAAATGGCGCAGAAAGATTGCGTTCTCGATTTTTCTGCCCCCATCTTTCTGCTTGTTGCATCTCCCTCCTTTTTCTTTTTCGCGTTCACTTTTTTTGGGTCCTGCTACGACAAGCCCGTCGCAAAGGCGGTTGCGTAGGCGCGGCAATGCGATATGGTGATCATGATTTCGCGGATTCCGAGATCACTGGCAATGTCAGCGGCCTTACCAGTGATTTTGATTACGGGTGCTCCAGAAACTTCATTCACTACTTCCACATCGGTCCATTGGATTCCCTTGGCCCAGCCAGTTCCCAGTACTTTCAAAACCGCTTCCTTGGCTGCCCATCGGCCCGCATAATGCTGGGTCGCTGCCTTTCGTGACGAGCAGTACAAGATTTCTTTTTGTGTGAAGACGCGTTGTAAGAAAACTTCGCCGTGCTTTTCAATCATTTGGGCGATACGAACGCATTCGATAATATCGGTGCCTATGCTAATCAAATTTCCTGGCATATCGTTCGGTATCGTTATT
>JANMIS010000309.1:0-4737 GCA_031375925.1 Synechococcales cyanobacterium OTE_70_concoct_197_sub | reverse complement strand
CCCGAATCCTAACCTTTGCACCGGACTGGTCAACTCTTGCAAATTATTGTCCTGTGCAAAAGTTAGGATTCGGGCTAGGGCTCAGGTTAAGGTTCGGGTGAGAATAAAAACAGACCATCGCCGTTGTAGTTGCTGCCGCTGTGGCCGCTGTGGCCTCCCACGTGGGACGATGGCGAGGAGGATGGTGGTTGGTCTTTCTCGTCACGCAACTGCGGCGTTAGAAAAGGACAAAGGGGCGAAGATTCAAGAGAATCAGCTTGAGTGTGACCAGTGGGGAGAAGTGGTGCAGACATAAGAACAACGCACCTGCCCGCCCCGCTTGCCGCGGCCAGCCAACGCAACACGCATCTTGCGAAGACCGCCCGTACCTTGGATCAACACACCCAATAGAAGTGCCGATGCGATCTTGTAGACGATGGCGGCCCGATCGACCTCGTAGGTGGAGCCTTAACCGCAGAGCGGGGACGCATTGAGCTAGGTAGCCTCGGAAGCTCGGAGACTGCGGCATTAGAGGTAAGCACGGCAACCTGGAAACTCGACACCACGACCACACAGAGATTTAAGGACATCACACTCTCTGAGCGATCGATCGTCGATGTCAGCGGAACAGGCGCGGGTTCGATTCAAGCTCAGGGTCAGCGGATTAGTGTGAAAGACGGCTCCGTACTATTTGTTCAAAATCGAGGCATCACACCCGCCGGAGACATCCAGATTAAAGCTGATTCCTTAGAGGTCACAGGTGGCTTCACCCGTACAAATATTCGCAGCTCAATTATCAATGAGACCCTAGCAGGCAACTCCGGCAATATTTCAGTCACTGCGCGAGCAATCAATTTCATGGATGGGGGTTCTTTGTTTAGTCGAAGCTTTGGCATCGGTTCCAGTGGGAATATTGATGTCAAAGCCCGTGAATCAATTAAGATCACTGATTTTTTAAAAGAAAGTCCAGAGTTAAGTAGTGCGATCTTGAGCGTTAGCTTTTCGCCATTAGTGACCGGACGTTCTGGTAACATCAACATCTCGACATCGACTTTATCCTTACAGAATGGCGGCATCCTTGCCGCCACAACTTTTGGCAAAGCCGCCGCTGGTAATCTCAATATTAATGCCGATCAGATTGAGGTTGTAGGACGAAATCCCCAATTCTTTGAAAGCGCCATTGCCAGTTCTACTCTGGGAACCGGAAATGCTGGAAGTATCATCATTGATACCCGATCGCTACTGGTGAAAAACCAAGGCACCATTGACACCTCTAGCTCAAGTAACGGAGATGCAGGAAGTATTATCATTAATGCCAGTGAATCCGTGGAAGTTGGAATGAGAGGCTCCCTTGGTTCTGGTACCGCGCCCAACAATTCAACCTTGATTGCGATCTTGAATTTGCCGACACAACCGCGTGGAAATGCTGGAAGCATTATTATTAATGCGCCGATCGTAAAAGTTCGAGATCAAGGTCAGATTATCGTCTCGAATTCGGGACTAGGCAATAGCGGTAAGGTCAGCATTACTGCAACAAAAATTATGTTAGACCAAAAAGCTCAAGTTACGGCATCTACAAGACTCGGAGACGGGGGAAATGTTATTTTAGAATCTCAGCTTTTAAGTCTACGACAGGGAAGCAGAATCACTGCAACGGCAGGTGGATCTGGTAACGGCGGCAACATTATAATAGATTCACCGTTGATTTTAGGATTAGAAAATAGTGACATCACTGCCAACGCCATAGAAGGTAAAGGTGGCAACATTCAAATCAATACCCAAAGCATCTTTGGATTGAAGTATCAGACTGCTCTTACCCCTGGCAATGACATCACAGCAAGTTCTGAGTTTGGCATTAATGGCAACGTCGAAGTGAATACGATCGGCATCAACCCTACCAACGCTTTAAATACACTTCCGGTTGATGTGATAGATTCGAGTCGCCAAATCGCCGATCGGTGTGGCGCAGCTAAAACGAGTTCTTTTGTTGCAACCGGACGGGGTGGAATGCCTCAGAATCCCATGGAAAAGAAAGGTTCCGATCGTCCCTGGAATGATTTACGCCCACTTTCCGGGGCAAATGCCGCTATGGCTGTTTCAAGCCCCACGCCCAATCAACCGATCGTCGAAGCCTCGGCTATGCAAGCGGATGAATCCGGTGCGATCGTCTTGGTTGCCCCCCAGCTTGTCTACGGTGTACACACAAGTCCAAATTGCCTACGCTTCAAGCTTTTCGCCCCCTAAATCCCCCAATTCTGGGGGCTAGGGGGATTCCCGTTCCGGGAGGCGATGCCAACGGGCCTAAGCAAGACGATCGAACTGTGCCGTGATAGAAAACGATCGGCCTATGTGGAAAGATGCGATTGATTCTTCGCAGTCTATCTTATGGCGTTCCCCGGCTAAAGTATGATAGAGAGTCAATCGGGATTGACCGATCGACTTAATCTCTCTAGACATCCAAGGTATTGCTTTGCTGGCGCTCCTCCAAACCGTCCGAGACATCCTAACCCGCTGGTGGTCTGACTTTACTCTTCAGACTAAGCTCATGGCCTTCGCTACCCTCGTCGTCTCGCTTGTCATGAGTGGATTGACGTTTTGGGCGGTGGATACCATTCAGTCTGACGCGCAGGTCAATGACACCAGATTTGGCAGTGACCTGGGGCTGCTGCTAGCCGCTAACGTCGCACCATTGGTTGGGGAAGACAAGAAAAGTGATCTGGCGAGTTTTTCTCAGCGCTTCTACAGCAGCACAGCGAGCGTGCGCTACATGATCTACGCTAACCCTGAGGGCGAAATTTATTTTGGCATTCCCTTTAGCGAAGTCGAAGTCCAAAACTCCCTCACCATCAAACGTCGTATTCAGCTCCCCGAAAACTTCTCCGAGCGCATCGCTTTTCCTATGGTGCGTCAACACCTAACCCCCGACGGCGAAGTGACCGATGTATTTGTGCCCTTGATCTACGAAGGGAGGTACGTCGGCGTGCTGGCCCTCGGCACTAACCCCAACCCTGCCACGATCGCATCGTCTAACCTTACTCGCGATGTAACCACAGCCGTATTTGTCTCCATTTGGGTCATGGTGATCTTGGGTGCCGTATTCAATGCGCTGACCATTACAAAACCCATTCGAGAATTGCTCAATGGCGTGAAAAATATTGCCAAGGGAAACTTCCAACAGCGCGTTGACTTGCCTCTAGGCGGCGAATTTCTGGGGTTGATGTCCAGCTTTAATGAAATGGCTGAACGTCTAGAGCGCTACGAAGAACAAAACATCGACGAACTTACCTCCGAAAAGGCCAAGCTCGAAACCCTAGTTTCAACCATTGCAGACGGAGCCATTCTGTTAGACACCGACTTTCAAATCGTATTGGCCAACTCCACCGCAAAACGCATCTTTGGTTGGACCGATACCATTGAAGGTGAAAACGCCCTCTACGCCCTCCCCACCTCCGTCCAGTCCGAACTCGCCCGCCCGCTTTACCAAATTGCGCGAGGCGAACTTAAGGAAGGTGCCGAGTTTACGATTACCTTACCGGAGCCGATTTACTGCACCATTCGGATTTTGCTCAATACCGTTTTAGATGGAACTAAAGGCAACCTGCGAGGCATTGCCATGACGGTGCAAGATATTACGCGAGAAGCAGAACTCAATGAAGCAAAGAGTCAGTTCATCAGCAATGTATCCCACGAATTGAGAACACCGCTGTTCAATATCAAATCATTTATTGAAACGCTGTACGAATATGGCGATGCACTAGAACCTGAACAGCGTCAAGAATTTTTAGAAACCGCTAACCGTGAGACCGATCGGCTCACTCGGTTGGTGAATGATGTACTGGATTTAACGCGCCTAGAATCTTCGCGGGTTTACACGTTGGATGCATTAGATCTAAGCCCCGCCATTGAGCAAACCCTGCGGACCTACCAACTCAATGCAAAAGACAAAGAAATTGAATTGGTTCAAGACATTGAGCCGGATCTACCGATCGTCATGGGCAGCTACGATTTAATTGTTCAGGTGTTAGCTAACTTAGTGGGCAATGCGATGAAGTTCACGTTATCCGGCGGACGGATTGCCATTCGGGCCTATCTCACCGATGAATTTGACTCGGCTAGTCAAGCACGACAGGTTCGCATCGAAATTGCAGATACGGGCATTGGCATTGAACCCGATGCTCAAATTAGTATTTTCGAGCGCTTTTTCCGAGTCGAAAACCAAGTACACACCTTAGAAGGCACAGGGCTTGGATTGTCGATCGTTCGTAATATTGTCCAGGAAAAACATCGTAGCAAGGTCCATCTCGTCAGTGAAGTGGGAACAGGCACAACCTTCTGGTTTGATCTCAATGTCTATCAAGAAGAACCGCTACTCAATCATTCCGACCCTCTCAACGACTCCGCATTGATGGCTGATCAGCACGATCGGTCCAGTCCTGAAGAAGAAGCGATTGAATTGCAAGCGGAAACGGTTTAGAGTCCGCTTGCTTCTTTATCCCGCTTCCTGTAGGACGATCGATCGTCCTCAAAATACTAAAGTGCTAGAAATTAATCTATGCGAACTTCAGCAGCTTGCATACCCTTTTGACCTCTTTCAGCTACGAAGGAAACGGTTTGACCTTCCTTTAGAGATTTAAAGGTGTCGCTTTCGATTGCTTTAAAGTGTACGAACAGGTCGTCACCACCATCTTGAGGAGTGATAAAGCCAAAGCCTTTTTCATCGTTGAACCATTTAACAGTACCGTTTTTGCGATTAGACAT
>JANMIS010000255.1:0-2754 GCA_031375925.1 Synechococcales cyanobacterium OTE_70_concoct_197_sub | reverse complement strand
TGATTTTCAGTCCCGCAGCTTTGACCTGAAGACTGGGATCATTCGCATCGGTAACGGGGTCTGGATTGCAGCGGACTGCTTTGTCGGCCCAGGAGTGGTGATTGGTGCGAATAGCATTGTTGGAACCCGTAGCACGGTGTTGAAATCTCTTCCAAGTGAACAGGTCTGCTGGGGAAACCCTTGCAAAGCAAAACGGGAACGAGGTGTGGATTTCGATCGAAATTAACGATCCATGGGTCCATTCGGGGCGTTAGAATCAATAAGCCCTTTTTTCAAAGTTCCGAAATGGCAAAACGTTCTAGCAAATCCTCCACAGCCACTGGTACTGATCCCGGCGCTGACGTTTTGAGCGATCGCCTGATGGATGCGATCGCTCCTGCCAAGGCTCGTCACACCGACAATACAATCCGAATTCGCGGGGCGAGACAGCACAACCTGAAAAATGTGGACCTAGAAATCCCCCGAGACAAGATGATTGTCTTCACGGGCGTTTCTGGTTCTGGCAAATCATCTTTAGCCTTCGACACCATCTTTGCGGAAGGACAGCGGCGCTACGTCGAATCTCTAAGCGCCTACGCCCGCCAGTTTCTCGGTCAAGTGGACAAGCCTGATGTGGATGCGATCGAGGGACTTAGCCCTGCAATTTCTATTGATCAGAAATCCACCTCCCACAACCCTCGCTCCACTGTCGGCACCGTCACGGAGATCTACGACTACTTGCGGCTGCTCTTCGGTCGAGCCGGGGAACCTCACTGTCCCGAATGCGATCGAACTATCGCCCCGCAAGCGATCGACCAGATGTGCGACAAGATCATGGAATTGCCAGACAAAACTCGCTTCCAAATCCTTGCGCCTGTCGTTCGTGGGAAAAAAGGAACTCACAAGAAAACGCTTTCTAGCATTGCCGCAGAAGGATTTGCGCGGGTTCGGATTGATGGTGAAGTGCGAGAACTGAATGATTCGATCGAATTGGATAAAAATAAATTCCACGATATTGAAATTGTGGTCGATCGTCTGGTCAAAAAAGACGATATGCAGGAGCGGCTAGTGGATTCGCTGACCACTTGCCTGAAGCATTCTAATGGTATTGCGATCGTTGCGATCGTTCATCCTGAGAAGAGTGAAGCTAGCGAAGACCCAGTCGCAGAACCTATCGATCGGATTTCTGATTTGGTTTTCTCTGAGAACTTTGCCTGTCCCGAGCATGGCGCAGTGATGGATGAACTCTCACCGCGATTGTTTTCATTCAATTCACCCTATGGCGCATGTCCAGATTGTCACGGCTTGGGCAGTCTGAAAAAGTTCTCGCCGGATTTGATCATTCCAGACCCGACGCTCCCGGTCTATGCGGCGATCGCACCTTGGTCTGACAAGGACAATACCTACTATTTATCGCTTTTGTGCAGTGTGGCCGAAGCCTACAGCTTTGATATCAAAACGCCTTGGGAAAAACTGCGTGATGATCAAAAAGAAATCGTGCTGTACGGTTCTCCTGAGCCGATTTGGATCGAAACTGATTCTCGCTACCGAGATACCAAAGGATACAATCGTCGCTATGAAGGCGCTTTGCCAATGCTGGAGCGGCAATATCAAGAAGCATCATCAGATTTGCATAAGCAAAAACTTGAACAATATCTGATTGATCAACCCTGCGAATCCTGTCATGGATTTCGGTTGAAACCTGAATCTTTAGCGGTGCGAGTAGGGCAGTTTCGGATTCATGATTTGACAAGTATTTCCATTCGGGATTGTCTCGATCGTATTCAAGAAATGAACCTCACGCCGAAGCAAGCCAAGATTGCAGATTTGGTTTTAAAGGAAATTCGCGCTCGACTAAGTTTCTTATTGGACGTGGGATTGGATTACTTGACGCTCGATCGGCCCGCTATGACACTATCCGGCGGTGAAGCTCAGCGAATTCGACTAGCAACGCAAATTGGTTCCGGTTTGACGGGAGTTCTGTATGTTTTAGATGAACCGAGTATTGGATTGCATCAACGGGACAATACAAGGCTTTTAGGAACGCTGACTAAACTGCGGGATCTTGGAAATACATTGGTCGTCGTTGAGCATGATGAAGAGACCATGCGGGCGGCGGATTTCATTGTGGATATTGGGCCGGGTGCTGGGGTTCATGGTGGACGGATTGTGTCTCAAGGCAGTCTTGAAGATTTGCTTAATGCTGAAGAATCCCTAACTGGGGCCTATTTGTCAGGACGACTCAAAATCGATACGCCTGCACAGCGTAGAACTGGAAATGGCCGATCGATTTCTATTAAAAATGCATTCCGAAATAATCTTCAAGGCATTGACGTTACCATTCCATTAGGTCAATTAGTTTGTATTACTGGCGTTTCCGGATCTGGTAAGTCTACGTTGGTAAATGAGTTGCTGCATCCAGCGATTCAACATCACTTTGGCCGAAAGGTTCCCTTTCCTAAATGCGTTGACCAAATCATTGGCTTAGAGACTTTGGATAAGGCGATCGTAATTGATCAGTCACCCATTGGACGCACGCCCAGGTCCAATCCTGCTACTTACACAGGAATTTTTGATATCGTTCGGGATGTATTTGCGACGACGATCGAGGCAAAGGCTCGTGGGTACAAACCCGGACAGTTCTCATTTAATGTCAAAGGCGGACGCTGTGAATCCTGTGCAGGGCAGGGTGTGAATGTGATTGAAATGAACTTCTTGCCGGATGTCTATGTGCAATGCGAAGTTTGTAAAGGCAAACGCTACAACCGCGAAACG
>JANMIS010000342.1:0-1068 GCA_031375925.1 Synechococcales cyanobacterium OTE_70_concoct_197_sub | reverse complement strand
CTGTCATAGGCTGCGGTGTGCTGGAAAGCGGCGAGGGCAGTTTGTTGTCGGAACTTCAGACTAACGTTGCCATTTTGAGCTTTGAATTCTTCGAGGTAACGATCGTATTGGTTAGGATTGGTCAAAATGGTTAAGTGCGCGTGGTTTTTGGCGCTGGCCCGGACCATGGCAGGTCCGCCGATGTCAATGTTTTCGATCGCGTCTTCTAGGCTGACGTTGGGGTTGGCGATCGTTTGCTCGAAGGGATAGAGATTAACGACGACCAAATCAATGCCGCGAATGCCGTTGGCTTCTAAGTCTGTTAAATGTTCGGGGAGATCTTTACGGGCGAGAATGCCGCCGTGAATTTTGGGGTGCAAGGTCTTGACTCGGCCACCTAGGATTTCCGGAGAGCCTGTGTAGTCGGAAACTTTGGTGACAGGAATGCCTGCATCTTTAAGGGTTTTGGCGGTGCCGCCGCTGCTGATGATGTCAAATCCAAACTCGTTGACGAGCTTCTGAGCAAATTCTACAATTCCGGCTTTGTCGGACACGCTAAGGAGAGCTAGCATACAGGGTTCCTACTGTTAAAGCTTCCTAGGGTACCGCATTGGGTGCGGCTTTGGATCGTCGCTTTAGTGAGATCCATTGTTTAAATCTGTCGTGAGAGATCAGGGATGTAAGGACGCAAAAAGCACGCCCTTACGATCGAAGAGAGGGGTTAGCGGGTCTTGGTAATGACGGTGACGGTGTTGGGTAGGATGGGATAACCTGTGGCAAGTTGAGCTATTGTGGTGTCGGTGGTGCTATAGCCTGTGGGGCTAACGCTGTAGACGGTGACCCGATCGCTCTGGGCCACAGGCGTATCCCAACTGGTAAAGGTGATGGGGACGGTCTGGGTGGTGAGCGATCGATTGACTAAAGCTAGGGAATATTGGGTTTGGTTTTTGACGGCGTAACTGGTGATATTGTTTGGCTCTGTGGATTTGGCGGCGATGATTTGGCCGCGTAAATGCGTGTTAAACATTTGATAGACGTAGGATGCCGGACGACGACTCCAAGCGCCCCATTGATTGTCGAGTTTGCCAT
>JANMIS010000252.1:0-5523 GCA_031375925.1 Synechococcales cyanobacterium OTE_70_concoct_197_sub | reverse complement strand
TCAATATCGGCGGATCTTTTTTTGCAACTACTGCGCCAGTTCTGAAGTTTAGTGATGGGAAAAGCTTTGGCACCGATCGCAGCATTGCTCCAATTCTCAGCGTTAATGTTCCGATCGGGGTTCAGTGGGGATCTGGGGCTTCTTCGGGCAAGATTCAAAACTTTGGCAATTTGTCGGTGCCTGAAGCCTTGACTTTAATTGCCCCTGAGATTGAATTCAATCAAGCGACTGCGACAGGCCGGAGTCTCGATATTCAAGCGCCAGTTCAATTGTCCTTGAACCATTCAGAATTGACGACAAGCAATGGTGGAAGCCTTGTGTTGCGAGTCGGGGATTTGTCGGCACAGTCTAGCCTCATTGCCTCGTCCTATTTCTCCACATCTGCGCAGACGGGAAAACTGACGATTCAAGCGACGAATGATGTGGTTTTGGACAAGCTGAGTTTTGTGGAAGCAAAGACTGCTCTAGGTGTGATGAACCCAGGAAATAACATTGAAATTTCTGGACGATCGATTAGACTTCGCAATGGCAGTACCGTCACAACCCAAAGCCTCGGCAATGGCGATTCGGGGAATATTATATTGAATGCAACTGATCGGATTGCGCTGTTAGATGATCGATCGGGAACTGTTCCAAACAATACGACGATTAGCAGTGGGACTTTTCTGGGGGAGAATACGCGATCGGGCAATATTAATTTGACTGCACCGGAGATTACGATCGCAAATCAGGCTCTAGTTCAATCTACAGCAGTAACTGCTAGCCAGCAAACGGGTGATATTCGAATTCAGGCGAGTCGAGGAATTGAGATTGATAATAGTATTATTAGCAATTTAGATTTTTCTGAACAGCGCGCTGGCTCGATGACTTTTGAAGCGCCAACTGTGAGGATTTTGAATGGAAGCTTAATTGAAAGCAATATCTTGAATAATATCCAAGGAAGTACGATTTCTATATTAGCCAGCGATCGACTCTTGATTTCAGGTCAAAGCACTGCTGTGAAGACCCAAACGACCGGGAGTGGACAAGGCGGGAATGTGTCGCTTCAAGGCAATGAAATCCTTGTGACGGATGGGGCGATTGTGAGTACTGACACGGCGGGGTCCAGTTCTGGGGGCAATTTGTCTGTTTTGGGTCAAGATGTAAGCATTACCGAAGGCGGACAACTGCGATCGATTTCTAGTGGAGATGGTGATTCTGGAATGATTCGAGTTGAGGGGAGCGATCGGATCTTAATCAAAGGTCAGGATGTATTCGATGAGGGGTCAAGATTTTTGATTAATGTATTCAATACAAGTTCAGCTTCATTTCGGTATATTCCGGTGTCACAACTCCCACCAAACTCTGACCCAAGAGGGGTTTTGCTGATCAGTGATCCGATTAATTCGTCCACTCCTGTTATCATCCCACTCAGCCTTAGCATTGACTTGAATGAAAAATACACAGGAATTAAAGCTAGTAGCTATGGTAATGGAAAAGCTGGAAACATTGATCTTCTCTCACCTTTGATTGATATTCGTTTTTTTAGCTTGATTTCTAACAATAGTATAGGTCTTGGCGATAGTGCCAAAATCTCAATTCAAGCTAAGGAGTTTAATCTCAATTCTTCTACGATTCTTAGTAGTACTATTCGTTCAAAACGTGGCGGTTCGATTGAGATTAACGCGGACAAACTCAATTCTGTGGATGGAAGTATTTTGGCCTCTACATTAGAAGGGGAAGGAGGAATTGTTACGCTGAATGTCCGCGATCGGTTGACAATGAGCAAGAATACGACCATTACAGCCCGAGCATCTAACTTAGGAAAAGGTGGCATCATTACCATTAATAATGAGAATGGATTTATCATCGCAGAACCTAATACCAATAATGATATTTTAGCAACTGCGCGTCAAGGGCAAGGCGGAGTTATTTCGATTCGGAGTGCTGGAGTCTTCAACATTTTTCCACGCCAGATTCAAGGCTTAGGTAACGACATTCTAGCTTCTTCTGAAACAGGCATTCAAGGCACCATTATTCTGAATTTAACCCAGCAAGACGTTCGTTCTAGTGCGCCTAAACTTTCGGAATTGATTCTCGATCGCAGTCAAGATATCAGCCCGAGTTGTCCGAGTATTGTTAAAGAAAATCGATTGATCATTACCGGTCAAGGGGGCCGAATGCTCAGCCCAGCCGAAACCCTTAATCTACTGTCCCTTGAAACCTCTAATGCTCCGATCGCTGAGACTTCTGCCCCTGCCCTTGTAGAAGCAACCCATTGGCAATATCAAACGGACGGTTCCCTTGCTCTACTTCCAAGTCAGGTGAATACAACGCCTGATTTGATTGCAGCGAATTGTTATAAATTGACAGGCGAGCGTCGGGGTTCCAAGCCATGAAACTTCGACCTATTTTGATTGCTTTGTTTGCATTTACCTTAGCTATCGTCTTGGGGTTTCAGGGCCAGGGTTTTGCGATTAATCCTGAACTCACACAACAGATCACCACTCAACTCGCTCAAGCCAATGCCTACCAACGAAAAGGACAATATCGCCGATCGCGCAAGCTTCTCGAAGCTCTAGCCCAGTCCCTTGAGCAATCGCCTGATTCAGTCGTCAAAGTCAAAGCTTTGCTGCAACTCGCTAACATTTTGAGTCTAACGGACGGAGAAAATGCACAACTGTTACTCGATCAAGCTCAAATTATTTCTCGCAGCATTGATGCTAAATATACGACCGGGCTAACCGCACTAACCCACTTTCACCAAGGCAACTTCCATCTTTTTCACAATCAACTGGTCGCCGCCCAGGATCAATATAATCAAGCGCTAGAAGAGCAGCCTAGCCCAGACCTGCGCCTGATGATTCAAGTCCGATCGCTCAGCCTGCGCTTCAACACTCCTAGCTCAAAACGTGAAGTTCTAACTACGCCTTGGCAACAACTTCTCAATCAAATCCAGCAATCTCCCCCGACAAATACCAGTCTCTATCTCCGTCTAGAACTTGCAGAATTAGCCTCCAATAGTCCCGCTATCATTCCCGTCGAGGTCAGACAGCGGCTTTTAATTGAATCGCTTCAACTTGCGAGTAGCCTGGGCGATCGTCAAGCTTCCACCGCCATTCTCGGTCAACTCGGGCAACTTCACTTGCAATCTGGACGGTTGGACTTAGCCCATCAGAATGCGAGTCGAGCGCTGCAAATGGCGCAACGAATTAATAACTCAAATTTAATTTATCGCGATTTTCATCTCCTGGGTCAAGTCGAAGCTCGCCGTAATCACCTGGAGCAGGCCAAACTGTATTACCAGTCAGCGATCGATACGTTACAGAAGATTCGCTATGACCTAGTTGCGACCAGTCCCAATCTTCAATTTGAATTCCGCGCCGAAGTCGAGCCTATTTATCGCGAACTGGTCAATCTGCTGCTGACACCGATCGCGTCAACGCCCATTCCTCAATCTCAACTCAAACAAGCGCAAACCGTGATGGATTCTTTGCGGGATGCGGAATTAATTAACTATTTTCGGGAGGCTTGCTGGGATGTCTCTCCGCAGGCCATTGAAAAATTAGACCCCACAGCGGCAGTAATTTATCCCATTGTGCTCGCCGATCGTTTGGAAGTCCTGTGGAATCTCCCAGGTAGGCCACTTCAGCACTACACCGTTCCCGTCTCTCAGTCTCTGGTCGAGAAGCGCACTGCCCAAATGCGTCAGGCACTGCGATCGACCTCTCTCCCGGCAGAACGCAGGCCGTTACAGGAAGAACTATACAATTGGCTAGTCCGTCCAGCCCTCTCTCAACTTCAAGCCAATCCCGAAATCAAAACCCTGGTATTCAATCCCGATACTGCATTTCAGTTATTTCCAATAAATGTGCTGCATGACGGCAAGCAATATTTGATTGAGCACTATGCAGTCGCAACGACACCGGGACTGAAGCTCCGTCCGGGTCAAGCGCTCAGTCGTATTCCTTGGAAAGGCGATCGGAGTTTTGTGGGAGGCATTAGTGATTCACAGGGAGAATCCAAGGCGCTTCCTGGCGTGACGACAGAACTGGATATAATCGATCGTCAGATTCGCAGTCAGGCTCATCGCAACAGCGCTCTCAGCCTCAAAGTCCTCAAGACCGCCCTTTCAAAAACACCGATCGCACTTTTACATTTAGCAACCCATGGACAATTTAGTGCGACACCGGGCGAGACCTTTTTACAACTGTGGGGCGATCGGCTAACGGTAAAAGATCTGGGGATATTGTTTGAAGAGCGGACGATCAACGGTTTGCCGCCGCTGGAGTTGCTGATTCTGAGTGCTTGTCAGACGGCACAGGGCGATCGGCGGGCTGCCCTTGGGATTGCGGGGATTGCGGTTCAGTCGGGGGCAAGGAGTACCATTGCGTCGCTATGGACGGTGGACGATCGATCTACGGCACAATTAATGCAATACCTCTACCAAAATCTAGACCAAAACCTTCCGCGCGGGGAAGCGTTGAGGCAAGCGCAATTGATGCTTTTAAAGGATCCTGAATTCAGCCATCCTTATTATTGGTCTGCCTTTACTTTATTGGGGGCCTGGGGGTAGTTTGGGTTTGGTTTGGGTGGCGCTGAGTTCTCCGAGGAGCGATCGTTCTTCTTTGGCGATCGAATTGTATTCAGTGACCGTTTTTTTATAGCGATCGATTTGTTCATTAAAGATATCCACTTCGCTTTGATAGTCCTGAACCTGCTGGTTATAAGCAACCACTTGGGCATTAAAACGACTCTTAGCCGATTCAAACTGTTGAGCTAAGCCATTGAAGTCACCACTGGAAGAGGCTTCTGCTTGAGCTTTCAGGTTCATCAGTGAGTCTTTCATAGAGTCTAAATTTTGCTGTCCGCTGGTGAGAGCTTGCTCAGATTGTTTGAGGGATTGTTTGGCGGATTTGAGTTCGATTTCAAAGCGATCGATTTCAGCTTTAAGGGTTTTGGCTTTGATGTCGAGTTCACGAAAGGCGGTTTGGGATTGCTTTGCAAGGGCGACGACTTGAGACCTGTCGGTGAAGTAGCGGCGATAATGTTCTTCAAGTTCTGGGTCGCCGAGTTCGCCGAGTTCGGTGCCTAGGTGAGAGTGGAGTTCGTTGTAGTAGAGTTCGAGGTCTGCTTTTTTGTATTGTTTTAGCACGTTGGCAAGGCGGGTGTCTTTGACTCGTTGAGCGGCTTTTTCGAGGCGCGGGGCCAGTTGGCTGCGTTCAGATTCACTGAACCGAACGTAGGCGGCATGGAGCATTTCATGGGCAGCGGTGGTCTCCATGATGCCCTGGAAGCGAGGGTCTTCAATGGATTGGATGGAGATTTTGCCGGAGACGACGTAGTTCCCACGACTAAGGCTACGAAAGCATCCGAGGGCGATTAGTTCTTGATTGCCATGGTTGACTTTGCTACAGCTTTGGGCAAAGGTGGCTTTAGATTCGAGGGTGGGCTGTTGACGGTAGAAGAGTTTTTGGGCATCGGGGGTCATTGCTGTGGCGCTGGCCAATTGGACAATTTCGGGGGCGGGCGGGTTAAACAGTA
>JANMIS010000251.1:0-6701 GCA_031375925.1 Synechococcales cyanobacterium OTE_70_concoct_197_sub | reverse complement strand
TTGCTATTGTCAGTTACATTGTCGTTTGTGTTGGGGCGCGGGGTGTTCAATGCAGCGATTGCATTGGCGATCGTATATATTCCCCAGTATTACCGAGTGGTAAGGAACCAAACCGTTAGCGTTAAGACTGAGGTTTATGTTGAAGCAGCGCAGGCCATGGGAGCCAGTACTTGGCGGGTTTTGAGTCGGTATTTATTGTTAAACGTCATGCAGAGTGTGCCTGTAATTTTGGCGCTAAATTTGTCGGATGCAATTTTGACGCTGGGTGGGTTAGGCTTTTTAGGTTTAGGTTTACCAGAAGAAACACCAGAATGGGGACATGATTTAAAAGAAGCTTTGAATGGTTTGTCTACGGGTGGCATTTGGTGGACAGCGTTGTTTCCGGGGTTGGCGATTACTTTGACGGTGATTGGGCTGTCGCTGTTGGGTGAGGGGTTGAATGAGTTGACGGAGAAGAAGGGACGATCGTAGTGCTTTGTCCTAGCGCCCATATCGGCTTTAACAAGGCCGATCGGCTATGCGATCGTAGAAGCGGACAAATTCGGCATTTCAGTTGGCACCATTTGTATTTCAATGCGTTGTCCAAGGGCCTCACCAATGCGTTGTAGCATCGACAGCGAATGGCCCTCATAATCAGCATCTTCTAATCTGGCAATCACTGATTGTTGTGTACCAATCAAATCTGCTAATTGTTTTTGGGTTAGCCCAGTTTGTTTTCTAGCGGTATAAATGAGTTGCGCTACTTTGGCATTGAGAGAAGCTTCTCTTAATAGATCTTGCAATACTAGATCATCTTTGATGTAACGATCGTTAATAATTTTAACTGCATCATTTGTTTTGCTCATTGTCGTCCTCGTAGGTATGGATTTCTGGGTTTGCTGTGAATAAACGCTGTCGTGCTATTGCTCGATCGATGTCGATATTTGGGACGGCTGAACTTTCTTTGACGATCGCATGGGCAATGATTGCAATGTTTCGACCGTGGAAGAAGTACAAGATTCGATATTGAATCCGTCGGTGAGTGGCTCTTAGTTCATAAATTCCATCTCTCAGGAAATCAGCGAGTGGTCGCCTAAGTTCGTGCCCCATGCTTGCGAGTAGTTGTATCCGTTCTAAACAGATAACTAACCCTTTCCTATCTTGCTGCTCTAATTCGTCTAACCAGAGGAGAACAGGTGCATTGCCATCTTTATCTTTGTAGAAAATGACACGGGTTTCGGGCATGGTGAAGAGCGATGATTTACGTGTACAGCTTATCGCAATTTTGATGTAATTTACGAAGTCCGGTGCCGACCAACTTTCAGCGCAGATGCTGCTGAAAGTCGATCGCACGGGATTTATTCCTCACATTTTGGGCGGGTGAGTTTTTTGCTGCTTTGGGTGAAGAGGACGATCGAGGTGTGGAAGAGTTGGGTTTGTTCGGGGGTGAGGTGGGGCTGGTGGCTGAGGTAAAGGCAATTGCTGCCGGAGAGGAGGGCGATCGTGAGGGCGGAGAGTTGGGCGAAGTTGGGACGGTTGGTTTTCATGGGAGTGTTTTGGTTGGGTTGACAATTCCCATCTCAAACCAGGGCTGTTGTCGTACTGCTGTATGAGTTGTCGGAGTTGTATGATTTAAGACATCGATCGATCCTTTCCTGAGGTTAGTCATGCCCGTGCAATCCCGTCGTTTGTCCAAAGCTGGAATTGAAGTTCTGAAAAACGTCATGAAGCGCAACGGCTGGACTCAGTGGCAGTTAGCGGAGGAAGTGAAAATCAGTCGCAGTACTCTCAATCAGCTACTGAAAGAACAACCCGTCAAGTTGGACACCATCGAAAATCTCTGCCATGTGTTGGAGTTAAAAATCGGACAAATTTTAGAGCCGATCGCATTGCCGGAAGAACTAAAGGCGTTAGTGAGGCGGTTACGATCGCAGGGATCGGCCAGTATCCAGAAGCGCTGTGGGGAAATGCGGGTGTTGGATATGACAACGCCGATCGGGTTGGGATCGATTTATACGGATGTGAATATTTTGGAGCGGCTGGCGAGTAAGACCAGGCGGGAAATGGCAGAGTTGATGGGATGTGAGCCGGATGAGTTCGATCGGTTTGGGTTGGGGAAGGTGCGGGAAAAGCGGGTGGATGGGCTGGAGGCGGTGGAACGGGTGAGGCAGTTGATGATTTTGGGGCGACCGGGGGCGGGGAAGACGACGTTTCTGAAGCGGTTGGCGACGGTGTGTAATGGTGGCGAGTTTTTGGCGGGAAAGGTGCCACTCTTTGTGACGTTGAAGGAGTGGGCGGAGACGGTGGGGAAGCCGGGATTGTTGGAGTTTGTTGGACGATCGTTTTCGGAACCGATCGCGGCTGTAAAACAGGCTCTGGAATCGGGGCGGGGATTGGTGTTACTGGATGGGTTAGATGAGGTGTTGGAGGCGGATCACGATCGGGTTTTGACTGAGATTCGGAGTTTTGCTGAGAACTATAGTGATAACCATATTGTGATTACTTGTCGGATTGCAGCGCGGGAATATATTTTTCAGCAATTTACGGAAGTGGAGGTTGCTGATTTTAGTGATGAGCAGATTCAGGAGTTTGCAAATCGGTGGTTTTTGGTGCGGGAACCGGAGTCTGTGGATGATGAAGGACGATCGACTGTTGGGCAGTTGTTTTGGGATGCGTTGAGCGATCGCGAACCTGTTAAAGAATTGGCGGCGAATCCGTTGCTGTTGACGTTGTTATGTTTGGAGTTTGAGAATTCAGCGGAGTTTCCGAAGAGTCGGGCGGAACTGTATGAGCGGGGGCTGCATGTGTTGTTGAGTAAGTGGGATGGGCAGCGGCGGATTAAGCGGGAATCGGCTTATGGAAAGCTGTCGGTGAATCGGAAAGAGAGTTTGTTGGCGCAGTTGGCGATCGCGACATTTGCTCGGGGGGAGTATTTCTTTAAGGAACGGGTGGCGACGCAGGAGATTGGGAAATATATTGAGAATTTGCCGGGGGCGCGATCGGATGAGGATCTGATGGTGGATAGTCGGGAGGTGTTGCGGGATATTGTGGTGCAACATGGATTATTGACGGAACGGGCGACGGGGATTTATTCGTTTTCGCATTTGACGTTTCATGAGTATTTTGTGGCGCGTAGCATTGTGGATATTTCTAATCCAGTGAAGTACGAGGCGGCGTTGAGTTTATTGATGGAGCATGTAGCAGATAAACGTTGGAGGGAGGTGTTTTTAATGGTGGTGGAGCGATCGGACAATGCAGGATATGTGTTGAGTTGGATGAAGCGGGAAATTGATAGAATGCTGGCAGGTGATGAAGATCTGCAAAAGTTTCTGGTTTGGGTAAAGACGAAAGCAACTGAAGTTGATGTGCATTATAAACCTGCGGCTGTTAGGGCTTTTTATTATGCGATCGACCTCCACCAGCAAAGCTTATATGGATTCGTCGACGACCGTATCCATGTAAGCCTCGACGACCGCATCTCGAAAAGCGTCAACAACCACGTCCTCCAGCACGACAAAGCCCTCTTCATCGACAGATTCCTCTACGTGGTTCACGGCACAATAGTTCATGGCCTTCCCAACAGCCATAACATCCTCATCCCCATCCGCATACACGCTAAGGGCATCTCCAAAGCCCTCTCCAGAGCCAGCTCACTCAATGACCGTGTATTGGAGCAGCAGCTACAACAGCTTCGCGATCAACTACCGCAGCTACAAGAGCTTCGTGATCAACTACCGAACTATTCTGACGATTTAGTAAATTGGTGGAATTCTAACAGTCAAGATTGGAGAAAACAAGTCCGTAGAGTAATGATCGAACATCGAAATATTGGTCACGATTGGCAATTCAACGAATCACAAAACGAACTCCTTCAGAAATACTATGATGCAAACAAACTTCTCGTCGATTGCTTAAAAAGCGAATGCTATGCGAATTGCCAAGTCCTCCAGCACATCGAAGATACATTGCTCTTACCCCTGGCGGAGATCCCCCTAGCCCCCTTGTAAAAGGGGGGACTAGAGAATTGAGAATTGAGAAGGGTGAATTTTGAAGTCAATATTTCTCTCTATCTCAAAGTCCCCCTTTCCCAAGGGGGATTTAGGGGGGATTCCCGTTCCAGGAGGCGATGCTAACGGGCATAGACGATCGCATAACCGATCGTAGAAGCAGACAAATTCGGCATTTTAGTTGGAACCATTTGGATTTTAATGCGTTACCCAAGAGACTCACCAATGCGCTAGAGCCAACAAACACAAACTAATTTAGAATCAGCAATTTTGATGTAATGAACGATCGGTCCCTAGCCCCTAATTCTGGGGGAATATGAAGTTGTAACGCATCTAGAATTACGGTACGCTGAAGCAAATTCTTTGCGTGTCGCTATGGTTATCCCCTTCATCGCTTCCACTAAAATCAAATCTACAAGCCTTTCCCTGAAATTTATGTGGGTTGGGGTTGCGATGACTGCTTTTGTGGTGGTTCTGGCGATCGTGGCCCCCATTCTCCAAGCGATCGGCATTCTGCAAGATCCGACTGAGTTTCTCAGTAATGCGGCTCAGGAAGCGCCATCAGCCGCCCATTGGTTTGGGACGACGCGCTTAGGGTATGACGTGTTTTCCCGAACTATTTTTGGAATTCCGGCTGCATTGCAGGTAGTTGTGTTGTCTACTGTGCTGAGCGTTGTGTTAGGCGTTCCCTTAGGCATGGTGAGTGGCTATCTTGGGGGCAAGCTCGATCGAATTATTTTATTCGTAATGGATACAATCTACACGTTGCCGAGTTTACTGTTGTCGGTCACGCTGTCGTTTGTGTTGGGGCGTGGGGTTTTGAATGCAGCTATAGCGTTGGCGATCGTATACATTCCCCAATACTATCGCGTGGTCCGAAACCAAACTATTAGCGTTAAGACTGAGGTTTATGTTGAGGCGGCGCAGGCCATGGGTGCAAGTACTTGGCGGATTTTGAGTCGCTATTTATTGTTAAACGTAATTCAGAGTGTGCCAGTGATTTTGGCGCTGAATTTGTCGGATGCGATTTTGACGCTGGGCGGGTTAGGCTTTTTAGGTTTGGGTTTACCGGAAGAAACGCCAGAATGGGGTCATGATCTTAAAGAAGC
Source organism: Synechococcales cyanobacterium OTE_70_concoct_197_sub (assembly GCA_031375925.1). Classification (GTDB taxonomy): domain Bacteria; phylum Cyanobacteriota; class Cyanobacteriia; order Leptolyngbyales; family Leptolyngbyaceae; genus JAAFJU01. Next base: position 1,606 of record JANMIS010000251.1, on the reverse strand, counting down.
CTTGAACGGTTTGTCTACAGGTGGGATTTGGTGGACAGCGTTGTTTCCGGGATTGGCGATTACGTTGACGGTGATTGGACTGTCGCTGTTGGGTGAGGGGTTGAATGAGTTGACGGAGAAAAAAGGCCGATCGTGACATGGCACCCAATTATTTCACGGTTCTCTGTGTCAATTGACAGCCAAACCCATTGCTTATTCTTTTTAACGGCGGAGTCGGCTTTCGAGGGTTTGGAGCATCGTTCGGAGGTTGTAAGGCTTTTTGGATTGGTAAAGTTGGCCAAGTTCTTGACTAACATTTTCGATCGTTCGCATTTTCGATCGGACCTTGCGAAGACCCTGACTTTGTTCTGGGGTGAGGAGTGACTCGTGGGGGCTTTGAGCATCGGCGAGGGTTTCGAGTTCACGAAGCAACTCATCCGTAGCCTTCATCTGTTGAATCAGTGCCTCGGTGGCTTGGGCGATATCTTGGGCGGCGCGGGCGAGTTCGGTAATGTTGACTTTGATGTGGTCAACGCTATCGCTGACCCGCTGATCGGCATCCGCCGTTTGGGCCATCAGCCGTTCGATCCCCTCCGTCACTTGAGAGAACCCCGTCAGTCCGTTGTCCCCGTTGAGACGATGACTCGAAGGACGGTTGATGAAAATCGCAGAGTGGAGCTTTAAAAAGCGGGTTTGGCGACTGACCTGTTGGATGGTCTCTGATAGGGCAATCACGACTTCAAGTTCCTTCGCAAGGCTAATGTCTGTTCGCATAAGCTGGTCGGTGCTCGTGGCGATCGTGGTGATGAGTTCCAGCTTGCCTTGAAAGAGCATTCTCATTTTAGAATCTAGCATTACCCGAATGTCTGTTAGCCGTTGGCGTAGATGCTGAGCCATTTCGGTGCGTTTAAAGAGATCGTGCTGTTGACGTTCGAGGTGACGCTGTTGGTTTTGTAGGGTGATGTTGCGAACGTGAACCATCTGGTTGAGGTCGTCCAAAATTCGGGTTTGGTTTTCGAGTTGGAGTTGGTATTCTTGAACCTGTTGGTTTTGGGTATCGGTTTGGGTCTGCTCTTCCGAGAGAATCTGCGCCTGGGCAAACAGCACATCGCGGCTATCCACTAGACGGAGACTGCCATCGCGAAAGGTGACAACGATCGGCTCTAGGCTAAAAGTCCGAGAACGCTGGCGAAGCTGAAGGGCAACTTCAAGAACAGAGGTGCGATCGTTGACCACCAACGCCGGATCTTGTTCGCCTAGAAGAAAATTTTCGATGGATTGATCCCAGCCGTGGGACCCTGACGATAAGCAACCTCGTTCAAAAAATAACTGTCTAGACAAAACGCCCAAAATTCCAGGAGACGTAGGCAAGCTTAGCTTCGAGCCTGTCTCTGGATCGATCGCGCGAGGCTCAGTCGGCTCTGAGGTAATGATGACTCCGGGCATGTGAGCAGATTGCTGAAACAGGGCCACCACCACCTGAGCGCTGGTCTGAGCTGACACTTGCGCATCATAGAGAGGCAGCATACCGACGGGCAGCGTGGGATGGGATCGAGACATGTTCACATCAGTCACCTATCGGGTCAGTTTCGTAAATCTTGAGGCTTATGGTGAGGCTTGTGCGGCT